>DRKK01000130.1 GCA_011051815.1 Sphingomonadales bacterium
GGCAATATGGCTACAAACAGTCATATAAAAAAGCAGCAGAACTCTTTAGCAGTGCTGCAGAAAAAGGACACGCACGATCACAATTTAATCTGGCCATGTTCTATTACGATGGCAGAGGTGTAGAAAAATCCATTGATAAAATGGTCTTCTGGTTGAAAAAGGCCGAAGCAAGTGGCATGCCCGAAGCAGCGGCGGCCCTTAAAGAAATTCAGAAAATAATCGCTGATAAATAAAAAAATCATGTGAGGGAAAACACTGTGAGACAACATAAAAAAACGATGTGCAAAACAGCCATTATTATCCTGTCTTGCCTGTTTTTCCTTCAAAAGGCGCAGGCTTTACCGCCCTATCTGGAAGGGTTGAAAGCCTATGAGAACGAACAATATGACAAGGCCTATCGCATCTGGCTGCCCTTGGCTAAAACAGGCGACAGCGGGGCGCAAGCGCATTTGGCCGTCCTGACCGATAACGGCCAGGGAACGCTTAAAGATATTAACAAGGTCGCCGCATGGTATCGGAAGGCCGCCAAACAGGGGCTGGCCGAGGCCCAATATAATCTGGGTGACCTCTATCGTACCGGCGACGGGGTAGCGCAATCTTACGACAAAGCCCTGTTCTGGTATCGCAAGGCCGGCAATAACGGTCATATCAAAGCCCAGAATAGTCTGGGCCTGATGGCGGCCAATGGGCGGGGCATGGAAAAATCACCCAAAACTGCCTTCGGCTGGCTTATCAAGGCGGCGCAGCAGGGGCATATGGGCGCTCAATTACAGGTGGCTCAATATTACGGTCAGGGAAAAGTGATCAAATTCTCGGCAAAAGACGCCATATACTGGCTTAACAAAGCCGCCTTGCAGGGTAGCCCACAGGCCAAAAATATGCTCACCCAGCTGAATCAACCCCTGCCCGGTCGAAAGCCGGTCCCCAAAGATTATCTTCTGGGTGAAAAATATCTGGAACAAGGCGATTATGATCAAGCCTTCAATTTGTGGTTCCCCTTGATAAACACCGGCTATGTCAGTGCCATCAACGGCGTTGGGGCCTTATTTTTTGAGGGGAAAGGTGCCCCTAAATCCTATGACAGGGCCGTATATTTTTTTCGGCAGGCGGCCAAAGAAGGGAACGGGGCAGCACAAACCAATCTGGCCTATATGTATGAAAAAGGGTTGGGGGTTGAGCAATCTGATGAACAGGCCTTTCACTGGTATCTTCGTGCCGCAAACCTTGGGTTTGCACAGGCCCAGAGTCAGGTTGGCGGTCTTTACCTCGGGGGCATCGGCACAGAGAAATCTCTGGCACAGGCGGTCTATTGGCTCAGGCAAGCCGCCCTGCAAGACTATCCGGCGGCGGAAAGTATTCTGGGGTTTCTCTACTTCAAGGGGTTCGGCCTGCCGCAATCCGTCCATGCCGCCCTATATTGGTTTACGCGCGCCGCCGATCAAGGGGATATTATGGCCGCCCGTAGCCTGGGCACCTTTTATGAAGAAGGATATGCCGTCAGCAAGTCTTTCCCACAGGCCATCACATGGTACCAGAAAGCCGCCGAGGCGGGCGATGCGGAGGCGCAATATCTGTTGGGGCAGCTCTATTATTACGGCAAGGGTACAAAGAAATCCTATGTCAAAGCCCACGCTCTTTTTCTAAATTCGGCCCGGCAAGGCGACCCGAGGGGGCAATTCTTCATGGGGCTAATGTATGAAAACGGCGAAGGTGTCGCACCCTCGCAAGTTGCCGCACGGCAATGGTACAGCATGTCTGCCAAACAGGGCTATGCCCTCAGTAAATATGCCCTGAACCATTACCAGAAAATGCGCGAGAAAAAGATAGCTGATGCCCGTTTTGAGGCCTTGAAATATGTGGACAGAAGGCGCCGCTATTACGCGCCGGCCCCCCGTATTCAGACCATTGACACCGGTTATCGTTTCGTTACCCAGACCCGATATGCCAATGGTAAAAGCTATAAAGTCATGACCTATAAGAAAATGTATAAACGACGGGTCATCAGATAAGCCTTGCGTCATATCAGGCGGATTGTCTAACATGACAGATATCAATAACGGTAAAATCCGAAAATATGTTGGGAAGGCGATGTGATCATTTCAAAGGCATGTAAAATATTTACCCTCTTGTGGCTCATCCTGATCGCCCAAACTATCCCCGCCTTTTCAACAGAAACAGGGAAACGCCCCTGTGGCCCAAAAGCCACGACGGCCGATGAGCTAACGCTGCGCTTTGACTGTGCCCGGAAAATGGAAGCCGACGGGGTAAAATTTGATGACCGCTATGCTGTCATACAGGGTATTTTACAAAATGCCAGAGAGATACTGCCCCAAAATAATGTGACAACCGCCCGTATTCTCCTCCTCATGTCTTTTCTGGATTTGGACAAGGGAAACGCCAAACAAGGCAAGCACTATACAGAAGAGGCGCTGAATATTTTTGCCGCCCACAAAGACCATACCTCCCCCCACTATGCCCATGCCCTGCTCGCCCGGGCCAGTGCGGAAACCGGCCTTGGAGATTTTGCTCCGGCAGAAAAAGACTTTCTTGCCGCCCGTAAAATACTGGAAAATAATCCCGCACCGCAAGCCATAAAGCTCCTGCCCACCCTTTATTTTCAGCTTGGCATCCATAAGGCCAGCCGGGGCCTTTTTGCTGAGGGCGCCGCCTTTATGGGAAAGGCCTATGACGCCATAATAAAAACAAACCCCGATGATTTTCTGGTGGCCAATGCGGCACTGGCAGAGGCCGGGATGCTGTCCAGCGCCCGCGCGCCCGAGGCCGAGGAAAAAGCCCGCCGCGCCGTTGAGACCGCCAGGCGCATTATGGGGCCAACCCATACGGAATTTGCCACCAGCCTTGAGGTTCTGGGCATTGAACTTCAGCGGCAGGGCCGGATGCGGGAAGCGGCAGATATACTGATCAAGGCTGTGGCCATCAAAAAGGCAAATCTTGGCATGAGTAACATGCGCCTTGGTTATGCCCTGCATAATCTGGCCACGCTAAAAAATGACCTTGGAGAGGTGGATGCCGGGCTGGCCCTGATGGAAGATGCCCGCACTATCTTCCTCAATACGGTTGGGCCGGATAATTTTATCACCATCAACAGCCAAATGGGTATTGCCCGTTCCCATGAAGCAATGGGCCATGACGAAATTGCCCTGAAAGAGCGGCGGCATGTTGTTAAAGCCTTTGAAAAAATCCTGGAGAAAAATCACCGGGATATTTATTTTGCCCGCATGGGACTGATCCAGTCACTTATCGGGGCCGAAGATTATCGTGAAGCCATGGCACAGGCGGAACTGGGCTGGCAGGTCGCCTCCACCACCCTGCCGGCCAACCATATTCACAGAATATATTTTCAGATTTTGTTGGGCTATAGCAAAATTCTCAATGGCCTGACAGGTGACGGCTGGTCCATGGTGACATCGGGGCTGGAAGCCTTGAAAGATAAGATTGATCAAGAAAGGGTTCTGGAAAAAGGCGGTAAGATTTCCCGCTTTTACAGTGGGGCCTTTAAATATGCGCTGGCCGCCGCCTATGAAATGGATAAGCCGGATGTGGGTTTTGACGTTGCCCAATATCTTATGGAAACGGAGCTGGCCGGAGCCGCCGGGGCGGTAACGCAGCGTTTATCGGAAAAAGACCCCGCCTTTGCCAAAAGACACAAGACTCTTTCCGACAAGCGTGCCGCACTGAGGAAAGACACGGCCACCTATCAAAAGAATATTGCCGACGGGACGGACAAAGAAACCATATTGGCCGAGCTTGAACAACAAGTCCACGCCCTCAAGATATTGGAAAAAGACCTGAGAACAGCCTATCCCCGCTGGTCTGAGAGCGAAAACCTGCCTATTGCATCCCGCAAAGAGGCCCAGAATAAACTGGCCAGGAATGAAACTATTTTGCTGACCCTGAATACATTACATTATGTTTATAGCATCGCCCTGACCAAAGACCGGATTGCCTTTGACCGGACTAAAATTCATCAGGTGGATGTCACGGCGAAAATCCGCAACATTCGCCGGAGCCTCGCTCAAAACCCACTCCTGATACAGGGCACA
>DRKK01000131.1 GCA_011051815.1 Sphingomonadales bacterium
ACAAGATAGGGTCGCAGATGACGGTCAACCAAAATCTTGTAGGCCGTTCTGTCACCGCCGCCAATACGGATCATTAGTTGCTCATCCGTGATATTAATATTCATCTGACCCTATATACTTTGGTTTCACTAGTATTATACGCCCCGCTGTCCAAAACCCTGCACAAAAAAATGCGCCGGTAATGACAGGCGCATTTTTTAAATCATCAAGCTTGGCAATTAATCATTCCACGACCCATGTGCGTCCAGACCGGAGGAGAGCGTTAAAATCAGCTTTCTTGGCCTGTTTCGCCTGCTCTAGCTGATAATGAACCGACTGTTCATAGCTTTCCGCCGGATTACAGTAAATAATACCGCAAACTACCGGAAAGTCCGGGGCTTCAAGCTCACATAACATAAAGGCCATATGACGGTTGGTTTCATCATGGACCAAAATATCATCTTCTGTGATACCGTCTTCGCCAATGGTGACGACCTCAAGGATCATTTTATCCGCATTAAAGTGCAGGCCTTTCGGAACATCTTTGCCAAACAGCATCTTCTCGCCATGTTTGACGTGAATCTGCGTATCCTTGGCCGTTTTTTTGGTGGTAAATTCATCGAATACACCGTCATTATAGACGATACAATTCTGGAATATCTCAACAAAAGACGCGCCCTTATGTTCCTTGGCCCGCGCCAAAGTTTGGGGCAGTTCTTTTAAGGAGGTATCAATACCACGTGCCACAAATCGTGCCCCTGCCCCCAACGCAAAGACACAGGGGGATAACGGCGCATCAACGGAGCCCATGGGCGTTGACGGCGTTTTCAGGCCCGGCTGTGATGTGGGCGAATATTGGCCCTTGGTCAGGCCGTAAATCTCATTGTTAAACAGCATGATCTGAATATTCACATTACGGCGCAACACATGCAGCATATGATTGCCGCCAATGCTCAATCCGTCCCCGTCACCGGTGACCAGCCATACCTCAAGGTCAGGATTAGCCAGCTTGATACCCGTGGCAAAGCCCGGTGCCCGTCCGTGAATGGTATGAAAGCCATAGGTCGAGATATAATAGGGAAAGCGGGAAGAACAGCCGATGCCAGATACAAAAACCGTATTTTCCGGTTTTGACCCCGTATTGGCCAGCGCCATCTGAACGCCTTTCAGGATAGCATAATCCCCGCATCCGGGGCACCAGCGTACTTCCTGATCGGTTTCAAAATCCTTGGGGGAAGCCTTGGTTATTTCGGATAGCTTATTCATGCGCTTTCTCCCAGATTTTCTGCAATCGCTTCGGTAATTTCCGAAATTTTAAAAGGCTGGCCTGAGACTTTGGACAATAGATGGGTATCCAACAGATATTGACTGCGTAATAATGTATTGAGCTGGCCCGCATTCATTTCTGCAACAATAACCTTGTCATAGGATTTCAACAGATCTTCCAGATTCCGGGGTAACGGCCAGATATGGCGCAGATGGACATGGGAAACATCCTGCCCGTCTTTCCGCGCCCGCTTCACCGCCTGATGAATGGCCCCATATGTGGAGCCCCAGCCAACAACCGCCAGCTTACCACCTTCGGTCCCTTGTGAAACCTCCTGCAGAGGCATATCATTTGCAATATTATCAATCTTGGCTTTACGCACATCGGTCATTTTCTGATGATTGTCCGCATCATAGGAAATATGGCCGCTGTTATAATCCTTCTCGATACCGCCGATACGGTGCATCAGACCGGGGGTGCCGGGTTTGGCCCATACTCTGGCCAAAGTTTCCGGATCTCTCAGAAAAGGCTGGAAGCCTTCGGTTTCTTTATGGAATTTAACCGGGAACGGCTCATAATCATTGAAGTCAGGAATTTTCCATGGCTCTGATGCAGTGGCGATATAACCATCGGACAGGATCATCACCGGTGTCATATATTTTGTTGCAATACGTACTGCCTCAATCCCCACCTCAAAGCCATCAGTGGAATTGGACACGGACAGGACCACGATTGGCGCATCGCCATTACGGCCCCATACGGCCTGATACAAATCAGATTGCTCCGTTTTAGTCGGTAGGCCCGTAGACGGTCCAGCCCGTTGAATATCAACGATAATCAGAGGCAGTTCTGTGCTGATGGCAAGGCCTATGGCTTCGGTCTTGAGCGCAATGCCAGGACCGGAACTTGTGGTCATGCCAAGGCACCCGGCAAATGACGCGCCAATAGCGCCGCAAATGGCGGCAATCTCATCTTCGGCCTGAAAAGTAATAACCCCAAATTCTTTAAGCCCAGCCAATGTGTGCAACAAAGGTGAAGCCGGCGTGATGGGATAAGAGCCAAGGATCAATTGAAGGTCTGCCAGTTGCGAGCCGGCAAGAATACCCCATGACAAGGATTGATTTCCATTCACGGTCCGGTATGTGCCCGGCTCTTCCTTGTATTTATCAATATGGTAGCGGCGCAGGTTGCATGACATTTCCGCCGTTTCGCCGAAAGCATGACCCGCATTCAAGGCCGCAATATTGGCTTGGGCTATATCAGGTTTTTTGGCAAACTTCTGTTCCAGACCATCTATGATCGGCTGCCTTTTGCGCCCGAACATCCATAACAGCAGACCCAATGTCCACATATTCTTACAACGCAGGCTGTCCTTGTTCCCAAGGCCATATTCTTTCACTGCCTCGACCGTCATCTTGGTGATGTCCATGCGTTTCACATCATAGTGCGACAGGCTGTCATCCTCCAACGGGTTACTTTCATACCCGGCTTTTTTCAGATTTTTGGCACTGAACGCTCCCTCATCAAGAATAATCATGCCGCCGTTGCGCAGGTTGCCCAGATTAACCTTCAGCGCCGCCGGATTCATAATCACCAAAACATCCGGTTCATCCCCGGCTGTGGATACCTCCACTGACCCGAAATTAATCTGAAAGGCCGATACACCAAATGTGGTGCCGACGGGCGCCCTGATCTCCGCAGGAAAATCTGGAAAGGTGGACAGATCACTGCCCTCTAACGCGGTCGCAACCGAGAATTGGGACCCGGTTAACTGCATGCCGTCGCCGGAATCTCCGGCAAAACGTACGACAACGGAATCAAGCGATGTGACTTCGTTGCAATTGGTCTCCTGAGAAGTTTGCCCGCTCATTATATGTCCTTAGCCGTTTAATTATTATCTCTTTTCATGATAATTTTTATGACCTTTTATCTGTCATTGCAAGATAATATGAGTATCCTTGGCAAATATCCAATAGGCTGTTGCCTAATAAATTTTATTTTAAGATCACTATGACAGAAGAATCGCAAAGTCGTCGGATGTGGCAAATTGCCCTGCCCTCCATCATCGCCAATATCTCCATCCCCCTGTTGGGGCTGGCGGACGCCTTTATCATGGGTCATTTACCGGACCCGCGCTATCTGGGGGCCATTGCCCTAGGCGCGATGATGATCAGCATCTTATATAACAGCGTGAACTTCCTACGCATGGCAACCACTGGCTTTACCGCGCAAGCCTTGGGCCGGAATGAAACCGACACTATTATGAAAATTTACCTGCGTGCGAGCATCGTGGCAGTGGGCCTTGGCATTTTCTTTATCCTTGTGCAGTGGCCGGTGACCGAACTCACCTTCTCTCTTACCCAAGCGGATCAGGGTGTCGAAAATCTGGCCCGGGAATATTTATATATCCGCATTTGGGGCGCGCCCTTTGCCCTGATCAATTTTGTCGCCGTCGGCTGGTTGCTGGGTCTGCATAAAGCGAAGGAGGCACTGTGGATTCAATTACTGATGAATATATGTAATATCCTGCTGAATTTCCTGTTCGTTTACGGTTTTGGGATGGATGTTGACGGGGTCGCACTGGGCACAATTATTTCCGAATTTCTGGCGGCCTGTTTGGCCTTTCATCTTATATCCCGCCACAGCAGGGACATGACAGGACATAGTATATGTCATAGCAAGGCCCGAACAGGTCTTTTTGACAGGGCAGCCTTTGTTAAACTGTTCATTCTGAACCGGGATATATTCATCCGTACGGCCTGTCTGACCGGGGCCATGGCGGCTTTTACCATTCTGGGGGCCAATATGAGTAAGGAGATCCTCGCGGCCAATGCGATCCTGATGAACCTGCAAATGGTGACGTCTTTCGGCCTTGATGGCTTTGCACAGGCGGCCGAGGTTTTGGTCGGCAAGGAAATTGGCAAGAAATCCCCCACGGGCCTGCGTCAGGCCGTCATCATATCAACCAAATGGTCATTGATCACGGCGGGTCTATTCAGCCTGATCTACGTCACATTCGGAGATATGATTATTGACGGGTTAACCAATATCACAGCGGTCAGAAATACCGCTGCTGATTATATGATTTGGGTCATTGTCTTGCCGCTGGTTTCCGTATGGTGCTTCCTGCTGGACGGTATCTTCATCGGCGCCACAGCCGGGAAATATATGCGCAACGGTATGGTGATCTCCACGGCCATATATATTGCCTCTCTGGCCATATTCCTACCGCTCTGGCAAAATCATGGCCTGTGGCTCAGCTATTCAATATTTATGGCCGTTCGGGGGCTATCGCTGGCGGTGAAATATCCTAAAGTTGCCATTTACGCAGATGTGTAGGCTTATCCAGACCACGCCACATAGCCTTCACATCAGCGATAAGGCCGCCGGTTTCCAGCAATCTTTCAAGATCAGCCCCGGTGATAGATTCATATTCCGCGTGAGACACGACGCCCATAACCGCTGCATATGAGTGATCTTCCAGATCATCCAGTGATGGTACAAGGTCGATGTTAAAAAACTTCTTGGCCTCAAGCGGGTCCGCGGCCGCATCATGCACATCCACCGTAAAGCCACGCCTTTGTAACCCCTTGATAAGGTCCGTGACCTTGGTATTACGCAGATCAGGGCAGTTTTCCTTAAAAGTCAAACCCAGAACCAGAATTTTACCGGCCCCGGACAGTTGGGCGCAAACACGCTCTGCAACAAAATCCGCCATACCGTCATTGATCGCCCGGCCAGACAGGATAATACGCGGGTCATGGTTGATCTGCCGCGCCCGTTCGGCCAAATAAAAGGGATCAACCCCAATACAATGTCCACCGACCAGACCGGGGGTGAAATTAAGGAAGTTCCATTTGGTGCCGGCGGCTTCCAGCACGTCATAAACGGAAATGCCCAATTTCTGAAAAATCATGGTGATTTCGTTGATAAAGGCGATGTTAATATCCCGTTGAGAGTTTTCGATAACCTTTGCGGCCTCCGCAGCGCGGATGCTGGCGGCGGCAAATGTCCCGCCACTGGTCACAGCCCCATAAAGGTCGGCCAGAACGTCCGTTACAGCAGGTGTCTGTCCGGCAATGACCTTGGTTATCTTATCAACGGTATGTTCCCGGTCCCCCGGGTTAATTCTTTCCGGTGAATAGCCAAGGAAGAAGTCCTTGCCACATTTCAGGCCTGATTTTTCTTCCAGAACCGGACCACAAAGCTCCTCTGTCACGCCCGGATAAACCGTACTCTCAAAAACAACGATGGCCCCTTTGGTCAACAGGGGTCCCAACAACTCGCAAGCTGATTCTACCGGCCTCAGGTCCGGGCTGTTATCTTCATTCACCGGTGTTGGTACGGTCACGATATATACAGCGGCATCTTTTATATCAGATGCCTGTGTAGTCAACGTAATACTGCTTGCTTCCAGCCTTTGCCGGTCAACCTCGTCGGTTCTGTCAAAACCATCCTTCAATTCCTTGATACGGTTTTCACTGATGTCAAAGCCGATCACATTAAATTTCTTTGCCATGGCAACAGCAAGTGGCAAACCAACATATCCAAGGCCCACAACAACGATGCGGCTTTCCGGGGTAAAGGCAATCTCAGTCATAATTTTCCATATCAATCGTTTGTTATTATTCCATATATCATGTCATATCCCCAGATAATTAAAAAAATGCTACCATCCTGACATTAATCCAGAATTTCCCGCCATTCCTGTTCTATTCTATTGTAACGGCCTGAGGACAATGTGTCATACAGGCTCTGGCTTTTATCCAGCATCTGCCCACCATTTTTGCCCAGGCTCCGAAAATTAAAACGCATTTTGTCCCGGGATGGCTGATACCAGAATATCTCAAACGGCATGGTCAGATATATGCCTTTATCAAAACTTCCCTGGCCGAAATCATCAGATGACATATCCGTTACAGTCGCCCAGACGCCAATACGTATTCCGTTTCGAAACCGCCGCGAAATATCAAAAGTCGCGCCATAATCCCCGGCCAGATAACGCCCGGCGCTTAATTTGCTCGTGATATTATATCTGGTATTTTCGTAATAAATAGTCGCATGCCCGGTAACCACATTATAATTGCGGAAAGAAAATAGCTGATTAAAATTTCTTTGCTTAACCCAGTTCAGGTCAACGCCGACGGCAAAAGTATGATGGTAAGGCCGATAAAGAACTTCTGCCCCAACACCGCCATACATACTTTCCAGTAACCCGCCAGTGAAACGGGCATAAATATTTTTATCCACCTGTAGGGAATAGCTAAATTGCACCCGATCAATAGCGGTTCGCCCTTCCTTGGCATAACGTGAAATATCACTACGTACTTTTGGAATACCCAATGTTTGATCAATGGGAATCTGATCAATATCCCCGACAATATATTGTTTTAACTCAGCCGATAAGACCAATTGCCTACTAACCTGTAGCGCGCCATATAATTTGGCATATAGGTCCGCCCGAAAGCGGCCATCATCATTACCACCAAAATGGGTCAGAAGATATGGTTTAAGACCCCAGCTATAGGCCATTCCCGGTTGTGGTTTGTAAGGCTCTTCCTCAGCCTCAACATTCTCTCCTGGTGCCGTAATTTTGCTATTGGCCCAAATTTCTTCTGGACTGCCCTGATAATCATTGGCTTTTTCCAAGTCCCGTCGCAACAGGGAAATATGGGACAACGCAAGGCCATTTTCCTCAGAAATTATGGTGAATTCTTCTACATTATCGGGCATTGTCCGGGTCAATATACGGGCCGTACGGCCTATATTTTTTGTTTCTGGAAAATATGGCCCTGTTTCTTTCCTGACCGTAGCCTTTTGAGTAGCAACAGAAATTGAAATTGGTGACAGCCCGGCCTTTTGCATTTTATCATATGCGGCCTGAGCCGTTATTTTTTCTGCAATAGGCGTATTGCCGTTGCTATTTTTTTCGCGTTGATAAACGGCTGTTTTTTTGAACTTTTCTACAGCCAGCTGACCAATAGTATCTGACTTTACAGTATTATATTCTCGTATCAGTTTCTTGTTTCGGTCATAAATATATAGCTTCGCCCTGTTATATTTTATCAGAATAGCCCCGAGCAGTGCCAGATTATCTGCATCATCATGGTCTAATACGGACAGTTTGAAAATAATATTTTCCGGGCCCTGCGTTATTTCCAGAACCGTGGCCCCCATGCGGCGCAAACGATCAAATACGACATCATTGCCTTCAATAGTGGCCCTAACCTCTGTTTTAGGCCCGTCCATCAACGTCGTCTTGCGCCTTTTCAGAATTGGCGCCGGGTCGCTTTCCTTGAACCATTTTCTAAATTTAAGTTTATGAAGATTTTGTTTTAAGGTCAGGCGTATGCCAATATGTTCCCCCTCCTCAAACCCCAAAGCCACCTCTGCCCAAAAAACAGGTTTATAATTAATCCCGATATTGAAGGCACTCTTGCGCTTTACATTGGGAAAAAGGGCAATTTTCCGCCTGTCAACACCGCTGTACTCTACTTTCAAGCTTAATCCTCTGATGGGTGGGTGATATTCCGCACCGGCAAAAAAAGCCATATCACGGCCTGAGAAGAAACTCCCGCTTCTGATGCCCCCGCTACTTGTTGTTGCTGACCTTTCATCAAAGCTATTGCCAAAAAGGCGGAACAGATTACTCATACCGCCCCGTGACCCCAAATAGCCCCAGGCAAACCCCATTGTGAAGTCAAAGTCATAAAAGCGTTTACTGGCAACCAGATATTCCCCGCCGAAACGGCCTGTTCCAAAGGCATCCTGAATACCAATGGCCACTTGTGGTCTGTAATTTCCCTCATTCCAAAGACGGATTTTCACATCCAGTGACCGATCAACACCAAGGTTATTTTGGTTATCATCTGAATAACTTAAAGTCGTTTCCAGCCAAGGGGTCGCTTGCCATGTTGAAAAATACCGGGTTTCCTGGTTATCATAATTGACCCCAACAGCAATCGTGCCATCCGGCGAAAAACGGGCCGTCCGCATTTCTAAAAGCCCGATGCCCCCAAAATCATTAAAAGAATAGGGCATTTCCTCCGCTACAGATACGGACAAGGTAAATGGAAACACCCCGACCCCGGCCAGTAATGACAGAACGGAAT
>DRKK01000132.1 GCA_011051815.1 Sphingomonadales bacterium
GCCCTCCACGGCGGCGATAGTCTCTTTGGCGAACTCTGCGTCATCGGTGATCAGGATTGCCTGGGCAACCTCGTCATGCTCAGCTTGGGACAGCAGGTCCATGGCAATCCAGCGCGGGTTGTTTTTACCGTCGGCAAGGACCAGAATTTCCGATGGTCCGGCGATCATGTCGATACCCACTGTGCCGAAAACCTCACGCTTTGCGGCGGCCACATAGGCATTGCCGGGGCCGGTGATCACATCCACCGGGGCAATGGTTTCTGTACCGTAAGCCAAGGCACCGACGGCTTGCGCACCGCCAATTTTATATATTTCTGTAATGCCAGCTAGTTCTGCGGCGGCCAGTACCAGCGGATTAAGAAATCCATCCGGGGCCGGAACCACCATGACGATACGCTCAACCCCGGCGCATTTGGCGGGGATCGCATTCATCAGGACGGACGAGGGATAGACCGCTTTTCCGCCCGGCACATATATTCCGGCGGCGGATACTGCGGTCCAACGCGCCCCAAGGGTGATGCCGCTTTCATCCGTATAGCTGTCATCTTCCGGCAGATGACGACGGTGGAAATTTTCAATGCGCTGTGCCGCCAACGTCAAGGCCGCCATAACCTCCGGCGCGCAATGGTCTTTGGCTTCCCGCAATTCGCGGTCACTAACCCGCACAGTTTCCGCTGTCAGGTCAAGCCTGTCAAAGCGGCTGGTATAGTCAAACAGGGCCATATCGCCCCGGGTGCGAACATCGGCCAGAATTTTACGGACCACATCGGAAACATCAGAATCAGAGTCCTGCCGATCCTCGAGAAATCTTTTGAAATCCTGCTCAAATTCGGGGTCACTATGGGTTAAAATTGTTACCATGACAGCATCATTTCAAGTCATTCCGGGCGCTGATATTCTGTAATATGTCGCTGATTTCCTCATTACGGGTCTTAAAGGCTGTGCGATTGACGATAAAGCGCGATGTAATATCAATGATCTTTTCAATCTCCACCAGCCCGTTGGCTTTGAGAGTTGCGCCGGTGCTGACCAGATCAACAATACGGCGGCACAGGCCAAGGCTCGGGGCCAGCTCCATGGCGCCGTTCAGCTTGATACATTCCGCCTGCACACCACGCTGGGCAAAATGCTTGCGGGTCAGGTTGGGGTATTTGGTGGCCACCCGAACATGGCTCCAGCGGCTTGGGTCATCGCCAATGCTCAAGGATTTTAATTCGGCCACTGATACCCGGCAATGGCCAATATCCAGATCAAGGGGGGCATAGATTTCAGGATAGTCAAATTCCAGCAACACATCATTACCCGCCACCCCCAGATGGGCCGCGCCGAAGGCAACAAAGGTTGCCACATCAAAGCTCCGCACCCGGATGATTTTGAGCAGGGGGTGATTGGTATCAAAGGTAAGTTTGCGGGATTTGGGATTGTCAAAATCCGGTTCCGGAATAATGCCGGCACCGCGAATGATCGGCATTACTTCCTCAAGGATACGCCCCTTGGGCAGGGCTAAAATCATAGGTTCGTCATGGGACACGGGCGTTATAAACTCCAGAAATTCAAAATCTGCCCCCTTTTACGAAATTGCGACGCACTTATCCAGTATTATCATCCTGCAATGCATCAAGAATTGCATGCTTGGGATGGCATTTGGCGGGCCAGGGATCGCCGATGTCCTGCATATGGGCGGAAATCATCTCACATTCAAGGCGGACGACCCCGTTGCCGGAGAAAATAAAGTCTACCTGAAATAACGCATCGTCCCGTTTATGGGCCTCTATGGAGAGCAGTTCCAGAGGCTGTTTCTTTTTGGACAGGATGATATTCTGGCTGCTGATTTTCAGGACGTCATCAAAATGCAGTCCGGTGCGTATGCGGCTACAGGCTGTTTCCTTATCAGGCAGGATATCACCGGTATCCGGGCAACGGTTTTCCCAGACGTACCGGTTCAGCATCATGACAAAGCGGCGACTTTCCTTAACATAGGCAATATCGCCCATCATGGTGATGGCATCCTGCAAATAGGCGGACAGGATAGTGATGTCTTCGACGTCTTCGGCTCTGAGCTTTAGGTTTTCCAATATTATTCCCTGTTATACGCCGTCTGCCGGGGCGCGGGATATTTTTGCGCCACAGGCTTTTAACTTTTGTACCAGACGTTCATAGCCCCGGTCCAGATGATAAATCCGCATGACCTCTGTAATGTCCTGAGCGGCAAGCCCTGCAAGGACCAGCGACATGGAGGCCCGCAGGTCCGTGGCCATGACCGGCGCGCCCAATAGCTTGTTTGTTCCCCGAATCGTGGCCGTGGAGCCGTTGACGGTAATATCGGCGCCCATGCGGCATAATTCCGGCACATGCATGAAACGATTTTCAAATATGGTTTCCGTAATCACCGAGGCCCCGTCGCATAAGGTCATCATGGCCATAAGCTGGGCCTGCATATCGGTGGGGAAGCCGGGATAGGGCTGGGTTACGGCATTGATGCCGATGATCCTGCCTTCCGGCCCAAGGCGGCAGAGCAGCCCCCGATCAGTTTCCGTGAAAACAAGTCCGGCCTGTTTCAGCATATCCAGCGATCCGGTCATGACCTCCGTCAGGTTATGGCCCAGAAGCTCCAGCTCCCCGCCGGTCATGGCGGCGGCGGCGGCGTAGCTTCCGGCTTCTATCCTGTCGGGCATAACGGTATATTCGGCGGCATGAAGTTCAGGCACGCCTTCGACTTCCAGCCGGGAAGTACCAATGCCGGAGATTTTAGCGCCCATAGCCACAAGACAATGGGCGAGGTCAGATATTTCCGGTTCCTGCGCGGCATTTTCGATGATGGTGGTGCCATCAGCCAGACAGGCGGCCATAAGAATATTTTCCGTCGCCCCCACGGAAACGGTGGGGAAATGAACCGTTCCGCCGATGAGCTTGCCAGAGGCGCGCACGTAACCGTCTTTTAGTTCGATGGTGGCCCCAATATCCTCAAAGGCTTTCAGATGTAAATCGATGGGTCGGTTGCCGATGGCACAGCCGCCGGGCAGGGAGACAATGGCCTCACCCTCCCGTGCCAGCAGGGGGCCAAGCACCAGAATGGATGCCCGCATTTTCCGCACCATGTCATAGGGGGCGGTGGTGCTGGTGATATTGGGGGTCAGGATGGTCACCGTATGACCGTTGACAATCTTGCAGCCCAATTCGGTCAGCAGTTGGGTGAGCGTTTTAATATCCGCCAGAAGGGGCAGGTTATGAAGGGTCAGACCATCTCTGGTCAGCAGTCCCGCACACATAAGCGGCAGGGCGGCATTCTTGGCCCCGCTGATGGCGATTTCACCCTGTAGCTTGTATCCGCCTTCTATGACAATTTTTTCCATGGGGTTTCTTTTATTTTGAGCCTAGAGCTTGGGCAGGGTTACGCCGGTCTGGCCCATATATTTTCCGGACCGGGCGTTGTAGGGAACCTCGCAGGGCTCATTGCCTTCAAAAAACAGGAACTGACAGGCCCCTTCATTAGCATAAATCTTGGCGGGCAAAGGGGTTGTGTTAGAAAATTCAAGTGTTACATGACCTTCCCATCCGGGCTCCAGCGGCGTTACATTGACAATAATGCCACATCTTGCATAGGTGGATTTGCCCAGACAAATGACCAGCACATCTTCCGGGATGCGGAAATATTCCACGGTTCTGGCCAGCGCGAATGAATTTGGCGGGATGATACAAACATCCCCCGGACGGTCAACAAAACTGGCATCGGCAAAGTTTTTTGGATCAACAGTGACCGAATCCACATCGGTGAAAATTTTGAACTCGCTGGAAACCCGCGCGTCATAGCCATAGGACGACAGGCCGTAAGATATGACACCTTCCCGCTTCTGGCGGTCCTCAAAGGGTTCAATCATGCCATGATTTTGGGCTTTGTCTCTGATCCATTTGTCGGACATGATAGCCATATAGTCTGATCCTTATTCTGCCTATGGGGTTGTTACGTTTATGTAGCTTAGAACGGCCTGTCCCGCAAGTCTACATGAGGGCTAAACTTTTTCGTCTTCAGTTGCCTCATCTGAGGGCCTCTGACTTTGATGGGTGCCGGATTGTTGTTTGCGGCGTTTTAAATTATCCCTCAGGGCTTGCGCCAGCCGATCCTGTTTTTCTTTCTGCTTGTCTTTTTTGGTCATGATGGTCCTTCAAGTGGACGATAGTTGTGGGTAATTATGGCCAATTTAGGGGCTATTTCTGAAAATCGCAAATTATTCTGCAAGTAGGGCTTGCGCAGGGCAAAAAGCTGTGGCATCTTCCGCGCCATTCTGACAGAGTCCTTCTGTCCGGCCCGTTGGTACAAGGGCCGCTGTAGCTCAGTGGTAGAGCGCGTCATTGGTAATGACGAGGTCGGAAGTTCAATTCTTCCCAGCGGCACCATTTCACACCGCGAAACAAAGAACTATCCAATCAGATTCTTTTGATATAGTTTTATCTTCTCACAAGTGTTTTCAGAAAGACCACATGGCGGACAATAAATTTAATCCGGAGTTTACAATAAAGGATTTGGGAAACAGCAAAATGCGGTTTCTCTATCAATATTGGCTGGATATAAGAGGTTCGAGGGTCATGCCCTCCAGAGCTGATTTAAATCCGGCGGATATTGTGGACATTCTTCCCCATGTGAGCCTCGTGGATGTTGAATATGCACCCAGTCGGTATAAATTCAGATTGGTAGGGACTGAATCGGTCAAGGCAATGGGGCATGATGTTACCGGGAAATATCTGGACGAGTTGCCTATGCTTGATCGTTATATGAAAGGCAGATATGACTGGATGGTGGAGAACAAGAGGCCCTATATATATTCTGACAAGTTGAAATGGTCAGAAAAATCCTTTTTGAATTACAGCACAATTTCCATGCCGTTATCCCGTAA
>DRKK01000133.1 GCA_011051815.1 Sphingomonadales bacterium
CCCGACAGAGATTTCATTTTCTGAAATAGTTGAAAAGATTTCCCGTCGCATGGAATTTCTGGCCCCGACAGATTTGGGCCCGTGGATTTACAAATAACCAAAGGAAGGCCGTTAAATGAAAAACGCTCAATGGGTGAAGGTGGAGAATTCCATTAAATTAACCGAAAAAGGCCGAATGGTTTTTCGTCACGCGGGTAAGCAGATATTATTGGTTGCTCAGGAAGATAAAGTTTTTGCGGTTGATAACCGCTGTCCCCATGAGGGTTATCCGCTGAGTGAAGGTAGCTTGTCATCTGATTGCACCCTGACCTGTAACTGGCATAACTGGAAATTTGATTTGCAGTCCGGGGATACGGTGGTGGGCGGGGACATGTTGCGTCACTATCCTGTGCGCCGGGACGGTGAGGGCCTGTGGCTGGATATTCAGGATGCCCCGGCTGAGGCGATACAGCAAAAGGCATTGGATAATATTCAAGCCAGCTTTCAACGGTATGAATATGCCCGTATGGCCCGGGAACTGACCCGCCTGAAACAGGCTGGGGGCCATTATGAGCAAGCGGTGGTGGATTGCATCAAACGAAATTACGACCGGTTCGAATATGGTATGGGGCATGCCTTTGGTGCGGCGGCGGACTGGCTGTCCTATGGGGCTGAACTGGAAAAAACGGGTCGGGAGGACGCGGCTTTGGTGCCGGTTCTGGAAGTCATCAGCCATATAGCGTGGGACGTTTTGCGGGAAAAATCTTTTCCTTTCACAACAGATAGTTTGCCCTATGACCGGGATTCTTTTCTATTGGCCATTGAGCAGGAAGACGAACATCTGGCCGTCGCACTGGTGCGCGGGGCGTTACGCCAGGGTATGACCTATGATGATCTGGAACCAGATTTGGCGACGGCGGCCTACGCCCATTATAATGATTTTGGCCATTCGGTTATATATGTCTATAAAACCGGACAGCTTATTGCCCGTTTGGGGGCGGAGGTTCTGGAACCGTTACTGCTGTCCCTGATCCGGAATCTGATTTATGCCAGCAGGGAAGACCTGATACCGGAATTCAAGTACTACGGCACCGCTCTGGCCAAATGGGATAGCAAGGGGAGCCAGCCCGTTAAGGCATCGGATTTTAGAGAACTGCCCATCAAGAAGGCTATGGACCGAATGGTCTTGTCCAGCGCAAATGTGAAGGCCCTATTTGCCGCTATCCATGAGACATTGGCGTGGAATATATTGTATTTTGACTTGAGCCGGGACCAGTCAACGGACCATCCCATTGCCCGGAATGTGAGTTGGCTCAGCCTGACCCACGGATTGACCTTTGCCAATGCTTCACGGGAACTTTGTGGACGTTATCCGGAATTGTGGCCTCAAGCGCTGTTACAGATGGCCTGCTTCTCTGGGCGTAATGCGGCCTATACCGATGGGGGACAGGATGTGTCACGCTGGTCCGTGAATGACCCGGCGGCATTCTTTGTACTAGAGTTCGATCAACTATTGGATCACGGCTTTCCCGAGCCCATCATATCCTGTCACAGGGTAAAGGTTTTATCGGCGGTGCAGGAGGACACAGCTCTGCTGGCCTATGCCCCCATAATGTTGGCCAGTGCAAACCGTTACCTGAATTCGCCCATAAAACGCAAGCATAGCCTCAGAATCGCAAAACAGGCCCGCCAGTTTGTTCTGGCTTAACCAACCTTATGGCATGGGGTAATTAAAGACGTTCATTTTATTGCCGTCCAGATCCCGGAAATAGCCCACATAGAATTTTTCATCAAATTCTGGGCGCGGGCCGGGGGCGCCTTCACAGGTGCCGCCCATTTCGAGGGCCATAGCATGAACCTTGTCAACGGTTGCATGGTCCGGTGCTGCGAAAGCCATCATGACGCCATTGCCAACGGTGGCGGCATTGCCATCATTGGGTTTTGTTATGGAGAAAGCGGTGCTGACATCATCTGTTCCCCAAACAATGAAATCATCGTTGCCCATGGTGCGTTTTGCCCCCAGCTCAGCCAGAATCTTGTCATAAAATTCTGCGGCGCGGTCAAAATTATTGGTGCCAACCATTACATATCCAAGCATATTTCTCTCCTTGTTCTTGATTTGTTCCAATGTCATCTTATAGGTTAAATAAATATTGTCAATATCCGAAACATCTGTTTTATGCTGACTGAATCGGTAATCTTGTATCTGGCTGATACCATTATCCAAAGTTAATATAGTCAGAAATGCAGATCTTTATTCGGCGAGAAATTCTTGGCGGATTGCAAATTGGGCATATTTGTATAATAATCGGATTCTAAATGTTTAAAGAACATGAACAAGAGTAAAAATATACAAAATATAGGAAACTTCAAAAAAGAGGGATTTACAATGGAATTTAAAGACGCCGTCAAATCGGCATTTTCAAAATATTTCACGATTTCAGGACGGGCCTGCCGGTCTGAATATTGGTATTATGTTTTATTTATCATTTTGGTGAGTTTTGGTTTGATGATGGTTAGCATGATCATCCCGTTTCTGGCTATGTTGGGTATGGTATTCAGTTTGGCGACCATCATACCGAGTATAACGGTTGCGATCCGGCGTCTGCATGATATTGACAGACCCGGTTGGTGGCTTCTGATTAGTTTTATTCCGCTGATCGGCACCATTGTTCTGCTGATTTTCTTTGTCAAGCAGGGTACGGAAGGCCCCAATGATTTTGGTGATGATCCTCTGGCCCATGTGGAAGAGGCATAAATATTATTTTTCGGTTCACAGGGCATATAAAATTGTTTATAAGCTCTGTGAATTGAAACATTACACAAGAAATGCGCGGATGCAGACGAATAATACACCGTTTATCTTAATCGGCACGGACCATGGAATGGCCCGTCTGTTGTCGTTTGCGTCATTTCTCCTCCTTTCCCTTCTACTCCTTGGTCGACTTAGTCGCCCCTGACGTCTCGGATTTTAAAGGCCAGAATACTGGCGGACGTTTAGGGGAGAGAGTTAATTTCGGTCCCCTGGCGGGATATATTCATAAATTCATACGATTAAGGCTAATAAAATGACCATAGATAAAAACCGGGTTATTATTTTCGATACTACATTGCGCGACGGCGAACAGTCTCCGGGCTGTTCCATGACATTGGGTGAAAAATTACGGGTGGCGGAGGCCCTTGAAACATTGGGTGTTGATGTGATTGAAGCGGGCTTTGCCATTGCTTCCAACGGTGATTTCGAGGCCGTGTCACAGGTGGCGGGCCTGCTGAAAGAAACCACCGTATGCTCATTGGCCAGGGCGTCCCTGAAAGACATTGACCGGGCGGCGGAGGCTTTGAAAAAAGCGGTTCGTCCCCGTATTCATACTTTCATATCCACCAGCCCCCTGCATATGGAGCATAAGTTGCAAATGACTCCGGATGAGGTCATTGAACGTATTATCAGCAGTGTCGGCCATGCCCGCAACCTGTGCGATGATGTGGAATGGTCCTGTGAGGACGGTACCCGGACCGAGGAAGATTTCCTCTATCGCAGTATTGAGGTTGCCATCAAGGCCGGGGCCACTACCATTAATGTGCCTGATACGGTGGGCTATACCACGCCCGAAGAATATCGGATCATTATGGAAAAGATCATTGCCAATGTGCCCAATTCGGACAAGGCCATTTTCTCCACCCATTGCCATAATGATCTGGGGCTTGCGGTATCAAATTCTATCGCGGCGGTACAGGGCGGCGCGCGGCAAATTGAATGTACGGTCAATGGTATTGGCGAGCGGGCCGGTAATGCGGCCTTGGAAGAAATCGTCATGGCGTTCCGGACCCGCCCGGATGTGATTCCCTATCATACGGGCATTGTGACGGAAAATATCATCAAGACCTCAAAGCTGGTGTCGGCTGTTACCGGCCTTGATGTGCAGCATAACAAGGCTATTGTCGGGGCCAATGCCTTTGCCCATGAAAGTGGGATACATCAGGATGGTATGCTGAAAAATGCCGAAACCTATGAGATTATGACCCCGGAATCCGTGGGGTTGAATAAATCAGAATTGGTGATGGGCAAACATTCAGGCCGCCATGCTTTCCGGGTAAAGCTGGAAGAACTGGGCTATGCGCTGGGCGACAATGAATTTATGAGCGCCTTTACCCGTTTCAAGGATTTGGCGGATGTGAAGAAGACACTCTATGATGATGACATCATTGCTATTATAGACGAAGACATGCGCGACAATGACCGTATGGCGCTCACCAGCTGGTCCTTTGTTTGTGACAGTGGCAAGGCCAGTAAGGCAACCTTTGGCCTTGAGGTGGACGGCGAGCAGGTTACTGTATCCAGTGAAGGCAACGGCCCGGTGGATGCCTCTTTCAAGGCTCTGCGCAGTCTGGCCGGCGGTGCGCCTTTGTTGCAACTCTATCAGGTTCATGCGGTAACGCGTGGCACCGATGCGCAGGCAGAGGTGACGGTACGGCTGGAAGAAGACGGTAAGACCATCAATGGTCATGGCGCCCATGTGGATACGCTGGTGGCCTCGGCCAAGGCCTATGTCAATGCCTTGAACAAACTGATGGTCAAGCGGGAAAAAACCGCACCGGAGGCCATGACCCGTTAAAGCTGCTCTACCTATTAAAGCTGCTCTGGCGGCTCCCATTTTATGCCCTTATGGTCAAACCCGCTTTCCAATGTGGGTTTGACCACGGCAAAATAGGGTGAGAGGTCAAAGTCCCGCGGCGTGAACAGGCTGTGATGGCGGATATGAAATATCTCCCGACCAATATAGCTGTGCCGCGCTTTCTCCACTGTTATATCCGGCAGGATGGGATATTGGACGCTCTGAAAGGCCTGGGCGATCAGGGTTGAGCAGATGGCGCGGGTGGGGTCGCCACTGCCCATGGCCAGCATCCGTCGCCGCATGAAAACCGGTACCGGCGGATAGGGAAACAGGTAACGGCCAAGGTCGATGATATTCTGCATGTCATACTGATGACCGATACTATTCACGGCATAGGCGATAACCTGTTTGATTTCATTTTCATTGAGGCTCACAGGCCGGCAGATGCGGGTATTGAGATATTTATATTTGGTCAGTGGGGCTTCTTTTACGCCGCCGTCCGCTTCGGCTTCGATCAGGACCAGTGGTTCGCCATTGGCGTTTGTCCGCCCCTGATCTCCCACATAAAGTGTGGCATGGGACCATGTGGACTGGGTCAGGAATTTTATGATGCTGCTGACCCGCTGGTTGCCTTCCACCAGAAGAACATCACCGGGTCGCAGATAGCTTTCCAGAATTTCCGGACTGGTCACGGAAAAAGTTTCATACCGCCAGACCGGTTTATGGAGATAACGGATAATATAGCCCGAAATTTTTTCTTTTAACCATGTGAACATATTTTGTCCTTAATTTAGGCATTAACTGGGAAAAAACACAGAAAGGCGGCGGTTTTTCCATAAAGCAATTGCTTTCCCAATGTTATATTAATACAAACGATATATAAACAGGCAGAATCAGGGTTAACAACCCCATATCTGACAGGTTAAGAATTAAGCGATAGGCACTAGATATATGTTAGAAAAGCTCTTGGGGATGTTCTCATCCGACATGGCAATTGATTTGGGCACGGCGAACACCCTTGTTTACGTAAAGGGGCGGGGCATCGTATTGAATGAGCCCTCTGTGGTGGCCATTAAAAATAACATGGGTGTTAAATCGGTTATCGCGGTTGGTGAAGCCGCCAAAATGATGTTGGGCCGCACGCCCGGTGATATTGAGGCCATTCGCCCGCTTCGTGACGGGGTGATTGCCGACTTTGAAGTGGCCGAGGAAATGATCAAGGATTTTATCCGTAAAGTCCATAACCGCAGCATGTTTGCCAGCCCCCATATCGTAATTTGTGTCCCGTCCGGTTCAACGCCGGTGGAGCGTAAGGCCATTCGCGACAGTGCGCTTGAGGCCGGGGCGCGGCGGGTATCGTTGATTGAGGAACCCATGGCGGCGGCCATTGGGGCGGGTCTGCCGGTGACGGAACCTACAGGCTCTATGATTGTTGATATTGGCGGCGGCACCAGCGAGGTCGCTGTCCTGTCCCTTGGCGGTATTGTCTATGCGGCTTCTGTGCGTGTGGGCGGCGATAAAATGGATGAGGCGATCATCGCCTATATCCGGCGTAACCATAACCTGTTGATCGGGGAAGCCAGCGCGGAACGGATCAAAAAAGAGGTCGGCACAGCCGCGCCGCCTGAAGATGGCGTGGGCAAGACCATGGAAATTAAAGGCCGGGATTTGATGAACGGCGTACCCAAAGTAGTGGTGATTGATCAGCTTCAGATTTCCGAGGCCCTGACTGAGCCAATCAGTGCCATTGTGGAAGGGGTCAAGACCGGCCTTGAACGCACCCCGCCGGAACTGGCGTCTGATATTGTGGAAAAAGGCATTGTATTGACCGGTGGCGGCGCATTGTTGCGCGATCTGGACAAGGTGATCCGCAAGGCCACGGGGCTTTCGGTGATCATTGCTGATGAGCCACTGACCTGTGTGGCCCTTGGTACTGGGCGGGCGTTGGAGGATGAAATCCTGCAACATGTGCTGCTCGATTCCTATTAAGAGTAAAATATATAGCGAGGGTAAAAAATGAAGGAGTTAAGGCACAGGTTTTCCTCTGGCTTCTTTATCTTTCTGTCCCTTGCCTTGCTCATTTTCGGGCGCAGTAATTCCGTTCTGATAAACGAGATGCGCACAGGTGTTACCGATTTTTTCGTGCCAGTGCTTGATGTGGCCTCGCGCCCCTTTTCGGCGGCGAATGATTTTGCCAAATGGACACAGGAACTGGCGATCGTTTTCTCAGAGAATGAACGTCTGCGGCAGGAAAACCAGCAGTTGAAACAGGCGCAGATCAAGGCGTCCCAGCTGGCCATTGATAATCAAAGACTGAAAAAACTGCTCAATATCGGTGAGGGCCGGGTGACGACCATTGCCGCCGCCCGGGTGGTGTCGGACAGCGATAGCCCGTTTTTCAAAAGTGTTCTGATCAATCGCGGCACCCGTGACGGCGTTAAAAAAGGCCTGGCGATTATCAATGAGGATGGCATTATTGGCCGGACAATAACCGTGGGCGATACATCGGCCCGGGTTCTTCTGGCCACGGATATAAACAGTCGTATTCCGGTAAAGCTGGCCGCCAGCGGCATCAATATGGTGCTTGAGGGCGATAATTCGCCCTATCCGAAACTGTCCTTTCTGCCCATTGGGGAGAAGCTGGCCGTTGGTGACCTGATTTTAACCTCCGGATATGGTATGGTCTTTCCCCATGATCTGCCCGTGGGGCAGGTGGTGGATATGGGGCCGGATGGTATCAGGATAAAATTATCAGCCAAGCTGTATAACCTGAATTATGTCA
>DRKK01000134.1 GCA_011051815.1 Sphingomonadales bacterium
AATATGGTTTGTATTCTTGCCATCAATGATCGTGCCGTTATGACAGGACTGGCAATTTCCATTTACATCATCATGGCTAAAGGTTGCCGGCAGCCATCCGCTGGTGATATGACATTCATCACAGGTATTGATGGACGGAATATGGTTGGTGCTTTTACCGTCCGCGACCGACCCGTTATGACAACTGAAACAGGTGCCAATAACCTCATTATGGTCCACGCGCGGAATATTTTGCCAGCTGTTGACCGTATGGCAAGATTCACACAGCAAACTGGTCAGGATATGAGAAGTGTTTTTCCCGGGTGCAATGGTGCCATTATGACAACTGGCACAATTCGCATCTGTGTTGCTATGATCAAAAACGGCATTGGTAAAATTCAAGGTTATATGACAGTCTTCACAGTTATTACCACTTTGCACGTGGGTCGGGTTTTTACCCGGTGCCAACTGTCCATCGTGGCAGCTCTCACACGACCCAAGGGCCGACCCGTGATCCATACGGCGCAGGCTTTCCCAACTGAATGTAGTATGGCAATCCTCACATTCATTACGGGTGCGGATATGACTTATGGGCCGTTCAGAGGCCCCAATGCCCCCCGCCCGGTCATGGCAACTGATACAGTCTTTAGGCGTCCCTTTAAACACACCATTCACATGGCAGCTTTCACATTCAAGGGTCTTATGCTGGCCTTCCAGAGGAAAACCCGTTGAAAAATGGTCAAATTCCGTCTGGGCAACGGCATCAGACTGCCCGGCAAACAACATCCCCATACCAACAATCATCGAGAGCAGGACCATATAAAATTTCATCATATGCAATAGATTTCTTCCCTTAATCATCTGCCTATCCTTATTGTCTTGAATTTTTCCGTGGTATGGCAACGTTTGCACATTGTCCCGAACCTTCCCTTATGAATGTCATCCGCTCTGTGGCAATCCACACAGTCCTGTGACAATTTTATTTTTCCTGTTGTCGGCACCGCGTGACAGGCCACACAGGCCAGCCCCGTATGAGAACCGTCCAGATCAAATTTGGTCTGCTGATTATGATCAAACTGCCAAAAGTCCCAACCGTTGGGATTGTGACAAGCCGCACAGTCAATGCCCAATGATTTTTTATGGCTATCGTCCGCCTCATGACAGGCGACACAGTCCGTCTTGGCATCCTTAAATTGCTGATTGGTATGACATTCATCACACGCCGTGATGGCATGCAGCCCAACCAATGGAAAGGCCGTCAAATCATGGTCAAAGTCTATCTTCTCCGACCATGTTGTTTCACCATGGCAATTCTCGCAGACGAGTCCCATCTGTCCCTTGTGAACATCATCAGCTTTATGACAATCAACGCAGTCCCGTGGTTTTGCCCCTACTTTTGCCTCACCCCGGTGACAGGCGAAACAGTCCACATCCTTATGCGCGCCGGTCAGAATATATTTTGTGTCCTTGTCATGGGAGAAGCTGGTTTTACCCCAATCCGTCTCGCCGTGACATTCCTGACATTTCACCCCGTTCCGGCCCTTGTGAATATCCACATCCACATGACAGTCATTGCATTTGGTCAGCACCTTTTTCTTGGGCGTGGTTGAGACATGGCAGGCCTCGCAATCAATGGTGTCATGCTTGCCTTTCAGGGTAAAATCTGTATTTTTCCCATGATCAAACGTCGTTTTCTTCCAGTCTTTCTCCGTATGGCAGCTTTTACAATCCTGCCCAAACCGGCCCTCATGTTCATCATTGCCCCCATGGCAGGCAACACATTCTGTGCGGGTTTGCTTGTAACGGGTATCCGGGTGGCAACTGTTACAGGCCACTTTCTCATGACTGCCTTTCAAGGGGAATTTGGTTTTGCTGTGATCAAATTTTACCTTTGGCCAAAGATTAGTCGTATGGCAGGATGCGCAGTCCTTGCCCATTTCCCCCTGATGTTGATCATCTTTCTCATGGCAGGAAAAACAGTCTGTTTTGGCTTCATGGAGCTTCTTGTTTGCCACATGGCATTGGTCGCAAGTGGTCTCAAGATGTTTGCCGGTCAGGGGGAAATCCGTTATTTTATGGTCAAATGTTTCCCGGATAAGGCCGACAATATCCGCATTCCGCCCCTCATGGTCCGTATGGCAACTTTTGCATTCAACAGGAGAAACCTGTGGATTCAAGCCATGGAAGCCTTGCTTCTTCTTAAGGTCAATGTCAACATTCTCATGGCATTTAAGGCAGAGCGTTTTTTGACCGGTCTTATTCAGTGGCGAATGACATTCGGAACAGTTTTTTTCATATTTTGCATGGGCCTTGCTCAAGGGCCCAGGCATGACGAGGCTTTCAAGTTCATTAAATTGATAGGCAATGGCCGTCCCCGGAATCAGGAACAGCCCACATAGAATACCAATGATGTACTTGCGTAACCTCACATATTTCCCCTAATACCAATGCACCGCGATAATATGAACAATCGCCGCGATCACCAACATGAAGAACAGCGGTAAATGCAACACATGCCAGAGCGCGAACATGCGTTCATAAAAATTAAATTCCACAACTTTTCTGAGCCGCTGAAGAAAATGATCTGATTCCTGAATAATCAAATTGTCCCGGGCGCGTATTTCTTTTCGGGAACATCCCGCCATTTCTGTATTTTTTTTCAATTCCTTCCGAACTGATTTTTTAATTTTTCGCACCATAAAGCGTGACCGGATCCCCACGCTTAATATTCTGGCCCAGCTGTGAAGCAGACCCCGGGTCGGGCTCAACACGTGATCCACAAAACCAAAAAGATCCGCCTTAACCTCCGGGCTTAAATGCAAAAGAGCCGACATTTCCTGCTGATTGCTGTCCAATTTGGCTTTCAATTGGGACAGGCCGATTTTCTTGCCATATAACCCATGATGAATTTTGGTATATATATAGCGGCCAACAACCCCGCTGGCCGACACGATCAACATGGAAAAAAGCGCCACATTGCTGTTGGTGGACCCCAAACTGAAATTGGCATGATACAGGATGAGCAAAGGGCCCATAACACCAAAAACCATATGAATCCCAAACCAGGCCCGCACATCACCAATGAACCGCAACAGGCGAAACCGTTTGCGCAGTGGATAGAGCAACAGGGCGAGCATCATGCTGCCCCCGATAATGCCCAGCGCATATCCCACACCCTCTTCTGCGGTAAAATACTCAAACTCCCGCAGGCGAAAACCGACAAAAATTGCAACCAGAGTCACCAGCCCGAATATTTGCGGCACCATACGCCAGACGAACCCGGTCATTCTCGCAAAGAGGCCCGGTTTAACCATTTTTCCGAAAGAGGCAGACCCACTTTCCTCCTGTGCTTGTTCGATCAATATTTTCTCCGTGATCAGGGCATCCTTGGCCGCCCGCTGCTCTCGTTTATTTCTTTTCAACATCTCATAATCCAGAGAAGATGTTTTAATGGGGTTTCGTGTCATTTTTTACCTCCTCTAAAAAATATCCTTGATCCATGATCGGGACGCTTCATATTCATCCAACAGGGCCAATAGCTTACCATGCTGGCCCTTGACAACAGATTGCGCCCGTTCCCGTTTGTTATTCCGGCTCCTTGGATTGGCCCCCTGTTTCAACAGGATTTCAGACACCTCATAATGCCCGGCCCGCGCCGCCATAATAAGGGCCGTATCCCCGATGTTGTTTTTCAGGTCAAGATTGTCATTGTTGGCCAGATAAGAAACCACAGAGGCATGCCCGCGCCCTGCTGCCAGCATCAGCGCCGTGTTCCCTTCCTGTGTTTTCCAATCAATCTCCGATCCTTCATCAATCAGATATTTGACGCATTCTACATGTCCACCCTGTGCCGCATGAATCAGAGCCGTCCGGCCCATATTATCCGCTCTTTTCAAATCTGCGTTATGCGCAAGCAGGCTTTTTACCCCCTCGTGATTGCCGTTGCGCGCCGCCAGCATCAGGGCCGTTTCGCCGATTTTATTGACCGCATTTACGTCTACACCATTCCGGATCAAAAGGGTAACCAGACCGTCATCGGCTTTAGCCGCCATCATAATCAGCGGCGAAAGCTCCTTATCGCCGGCAAAACTGACCCCGGCCTTTAGCAACAGGTCCGCCACCTCCATTTTGCCTTTGAGCAGACTATAACTAAGGGCCGATTTCAACACCCTCTGACACCCTTTATTCTCCGTGATGGCCGGAAGCAGACGCCGCACCAGCTTGTCCTGATCCTGCTTGATGGCCACAAAGAGGGGGTGGGTTTCCATATTCTCCCCACATTTAAGACTGGCCCCCGCATCAAGCAGCATATAGATAATATCAAGATGGCCGCCCTGCGCCGCAAGAGCCAGCGCCGTCATGCCTGTGCTGTCGCGCGTTTCAAGATTGGGTTTTTTCGTCAGGGCCGCCCGAACGCTGGCCTTATCCCCGCGCCACGCGCCATACATGACCGGTGTCCAGCCGCGTTTCTGATTGGTTCCCGCCTGATAGTATAACCGTTTCAGGCTGTGTTCCTTCACCTGACTTTCCAAAATCTTTGCCAGCTTGCGGCCACCGGACTTTTTAATCAAACGAACAAGTTTCTCATTTTTATAGCCTTGGGCAATTTCATAGGCCGTCCGCCCCTTGGCATTAACCGTAAAAATATCCGCCCGTTTACTGAGCAAATATTGCACCATAGGCAAATCATTACGGTACGTAGCCAGAATAAGCGGCGTGCATTTCTTTTTATTCAGGCTGTTAATCCGCGCCCCGCCCTCTATCAATGCCCGAACCACATTCAAATTGTCCCTGCTGGCGGCAATAAGCAACGCCGTGTCACCATCCACATTCCGCAGGTCCGGTTTTGCCCCCTTTTTAAGCAAGGCCCGTATAACTTTGTCATGCCCCTGCTGGCTGGCTTCCATAAGAGCGGATATGCCGGATTTATCCTGATAATTTACCTTGGCCCCGCTTTTAAGCAAGCGGCGTACCAGTGTCAGCTCACCCTTACGGGCCGCCTTCAACAGTTGCCAGTCGCTATTGGTCGGAGCAGCCGCATTCTTTTGGCTGTTCTTTTTATAGGAAGCCAGTTTCTTTACGGCCTTGGCATGGCCCTGTTTGGCGGCTTTGGCATACCATTTTTGGGCCAGATCATTTGACTTGGCCGTACCCTGCCCGGAGCGATACATCCCAGCCAGGCGATATTGGGCCTCGGCATTTCCCTTGCCTGCCTCTGCTTTAAAAAGCACGAATGCCTGCTTAAAATCACGATTACGCGCGGCAAAGAACGCCTCCTCCATAGAGGCCTGCGCGGGCAGTAAAGATAAGCTCGTCACAGATAAGACGACGGCAACGGCACATGCCATTACCCGTTTTCCCACATATGATAAGACAAAATTATTCATTCACGCCGTTCCAAATTTTGTTTCAATTTCAATACCCATGTCTTTCAGAAAACCCGTTGGCAAAATGCCACCGGCACAGACGATCACCGCATCATTCTCTATGGTGATTGTCTGGCCCTCCTGATCCAGGGTTATGTCATTCTCACTAATCGACATAACATTAGACGACAGCAAGACCCTCAAACCCCCAGTCTTTTCTGCCATTTCCACTTTTTCACGGTTTTTCTGCTTTGCCCGGCCAAATGCCGCACTGCGATAGGATAATGCCACAGTTGTGCCCTCCACCTCGGATATGGACACGGCAGCTTCCAGCGCACTGTCCCCACCCCCAACCACCAGCACATGCTGGCCCGCATATTGTTCCGGATCAATCAGACGGTAAACGACCTTTTCCTGATCCTCTCCCGGCACATTCAACTTACGCGGCGTTCCCCGGCGGCCAATGGTCAGTAATAAGTTGCGTGTGGCAAAATTGTTCTTTTCCGTCTGGACAAGAAAATGATCATTGGCAGGTTCCACCTTGACCACCCGCTCACCATACTGAACCTCCAAACCGGTTTCCTCGCGTACTTTATGCCAGAACTCCAGCAGTTTTTCCTTGGTTGTTTCCCGGAAATTTGCCTTGCCATACAGGGGAAGATTGACCGGCTGGGTCATAACGACCTTGCCTCTGGGGTAATGGGCAACCGTGCCACCAAAAGTTTCCTGTTCCAGCGTCACAAAAGACATTTTTTCCGCCATGGCCGCAAGGGACGCCGAAAAGCCGGACGGCCCAGCCCCCACAAT
>DRKK01000135.1 GCA_011051815.1 Sphingomonadales bacterium
GGAATAGATAAGCGGTTTCGGGCCAAACGGCGTTTGCAAAAGCCGCCCTTCCCCGATGACTGATTGCCGGATCTGTTCAATTAATGCCTGCTTTTCTGTATGCACCCTGTATTCCTTTTTCTTAAAGGCCAGGCGGGTGCTGGAATCAGGTCATGTCCCCCAGATAAATCTCTGTGGAATTCTTGATTTCTTCCATGGCGAAATTGGAGGTAACGTCCGTCAGGCTTGTGGCCTCTATGAAGCGTTTGTAAAAGTCATCATAGGCCGGAATATCCCGGACAATCACCCGCAGCAGATAATCATATTCACCGGACATGCGGTAAAATCCCGCTACTTCCGGAAAGTTTGACACGATTTTCGAGAAGTTTTCCAGCCATGCCCTGTTATGCTGACTGGTTTTAACCTGTACGAAAACCGACACATTCCGGTCGAGCATTTTGCCATCCAGCAAAGCCACCCGGCCTTTGATCACGCCGCTCTTTTCCAATTTCTGAACCCGCCGCCAGCAAGGGGTCTTTGTTAGCCCCACATGCAGCGCCAATTCATCGATAGGCATGCTAACATTCTTCTGAAGCAAGTCAAGAAGTGCTAAATCTATCTTATTAAATGACATTATGTTCTCTTTATCCCTTATATAATAGAAAATATTTTCGGAATATAGTCTAAAATATCTGCTTTTGGCAACCCTGTTTTAATTTATGCTCAAATAGGGAGAAGGGCAGGCCCAATCCGACCCGGAAAAGTCGCAAGAAAAAGCAAAAAAGGTGAATTTATTTTAGGTTTGGGACGTGTTTTGCCCGAAAAACACCCCGTATGGCGGCAGGGTCACCTGATTGCCGGACAGCTGGGGCGTGTCGGACGGGCGGCAAGCTGTCACATGATTCGGTAATGTGATTGTTTTCTGTTGGGCTGTCAGATTGAAACAGGCATAGACGGTTTGGGCCTCATCACATCGGGTGAAGGCCAATATATCCTTATCCGTATCGATAAATTTTATATCGCCGTGGAGCAGGGCCTTTTGCTGCTTGCGCCATGCCAGAAAGTCTTTGAAGCTGTTTAAAACAGAATCCGGATTATTTTCCTGTTGGTCAACGGTATGGGCCAGATGTTCTTCGGGAATGGGTAGCCAAGGGGTGCCTTTCGTAAAGCCGGCATTTGTCTTGGTATCTGTCCAGGGCATGGGAGTCCGACAGCCATCACGGCCCTTGAAAGCAGGCCAGAATTGAATGCCGAACGGGTCCCGTAATTGTTCTTGCGCAATGTCGGCCTGTGTCAGACCCAGTTCTTCGCCCTGATAGCTGCAAATGGTGCCGGGCAGGGAGCAGAGCAAGGCGGTCAGCATCTTGGCCATTTCAGGATCAGGATTATCCCCGCCCCATCGACTTAACACCCGGACAACATCATGGTTGCTTATGGCCCAGCAGGGCGTGCCGCCATTCATCTGTGCCATCTGTTTTTCAACGGTTTCCCGGATATGCGGGCCGGAAAAATCATCTACCAGTAGCTCAAAACTATAGGCCATATTCAGGCGTTTGTTGCCCGCGGTATAGTTGGCAATGGTTTTCAGGGAATTTTCCGTATTGATCTCGCCCATGGTCATAACCCCGGGATAACGGTCTATCAGACGGCGCAGGTCTTCCAGAAACCTTAGAATTTCCGGCTGGTCGCTGTCATAGATGTGATATTGCGCCGCATAGGGATTGTCGGGGCTAAACCCACGTCCCCGGCGTTCTTTCAGCGGTTTGAACGGGTTATCCCGCAGTTTCTTGTCATGGTAACAGAAGTTCAGGGCATCCAGCCGGAAGCCATCAACACCCCGTTTCAGCCAAAATTCCACTTCTTCCAATATCTGACGGCGCAGGTCATCGTTATGATAATTCAGGTCCGGCTGATTGGTTAGAAAATTATGCAGGAAATATTGCTCACGGCTGTCATCCCATTGCCAGGCAGACCCACCAAAAATAGCCAGCCAGTTATTGGGTACATCGCCGTTGTCCTTGGCATCGGCCCAGACATACCAGTCGGCCTTTGGATTTTCCCGGTTTTGGCGGCTTTCCTGAAACCAGGCATGCTGGTCGGACGTATGGCTCAATACCTGATCTATGATTACTTTCAGATTTCTTTTGTGGGCCTGTTTGATCAGGTCATCAAAATCATCCAGCGTCCCGAATATGGGGTCCAGCTCCCGGTAATCGGAGATGTCATAGCCAAAATCTTTCATGGGTGATTTGAAAAAAGGCGAAATCCAGATGGCATCCACGCCAAGGCCGCTGATGTAATCCAGCTTCTCTATGATGCCGGGAATATCGCCAATACCGTCCCCGTTGCTGTCGAGCAGGCTACGGGGGTATATCTGATAAATTACGGCGTTGTCCCACCAGGATATTTTATTCATGCCTAATATATTCTTCATTATTATACTGTTGCCAACATAGATAGGGCTTTAAATTCAATTGCTTAAATATATCTATCTTGTCGGCAACATCCCTGACGGCGTCATATTATATGGATTGGTTAAGTAACGCCATGGCCAAAGCTACGCGCGGTAACACCGTGGGTGCAAATGGATACATACGTATTCAAAAGGGCAGCGGGGATGCGGAAAGCTAGGCCAATATTTACTATATTTAATAAAACTGTAATTTAAGACATTGAATTTTATGGTAAATCTATGTTGAAGAGATATGTTTTTCTTGTAAATACGGGCTTTGATAAATTTTTGAATACGTATGCTTAGGGGGTTTATTAATGAATACGTATGTATGCATTTGCTTTGCTTCGTGATCAATGAATAGGATGTCTGCGGAATTATAAGTCAAAACGGCTTATGGATAAACCAGGCTAACAAGCTATTTTAAGGGAAAGTAGGGAGCAAACATGAGATTTGATACGCAAAATCCACAGTGTAATATACGCAAGCACACCACAAAATTTTTATATACGTCATTAGTGTCAGCCGCCATGCTGACAGCGGCTAGCCCAGTGGTTTACGCCGCTGAAGAAGACACTGCAAAGGATGATGAAGTCATATTGGAAGAAGTGATCGTCACCGGTATCCGGGGTAGTATTATAAACTCTATTGCCAAGAAGCGTAATAACTCATCCATTGTTGAGGCATTATCTGCGGAAGACATTGGCAAATTGCCTGATGCCTCTATTGCAGAATCCCTTGCCCGTCTGCCGGGTCTTGCGGCACAGCGTCTTGATGGCCGGGCGAATGTGATCTCTATCCGTGGTTTGGCCCCGGATTTCACAACCACTACTTTGAATGGTCGGGAGCAGGTATCTGCCAATA
>DRKK01000136.1 GCA_011051815.1 Sphingomonadales bacterium
CGGATTGGGAATGGCTGGAAGCTGTGGCAGAGGTATTGAATAATGCCGTATTGACCACGCTGTTGCTGCCGGGGATCGGGACGGTGACAGACCTGCGCCATGCCTATGATCTTGGCGTCCGGTCAGTGCGTATTGCCACCCATTGTACCGAGGCCGATGTCTCAAGACAGCATATTGAAAAGGCCCGCGAAATGGGTATGGATACCATTGGATTTCTGATGATGTCTCATATGATCGCGCCTGAACATCTAGCGGAGCAGGCCAAGCTAATGGAAGGCTACGGCGCAACCACGGTCTATGTCGTGGATAGCGGCGGGGCGCAGAATATGGACGATGTGGCGGCACGCCTTCAGGCCTTTGACAAGGTGCTGAAGCCAGAAACACAGCGCGGTGTTCATGCCCATCATAACCTGAGCCTCGGGGTGGCCAACTCTATTGCCGCCGTTCAAAACGGGGCCATCCGGGTGGATGCAAGCCTTACCGGCATGGGGGCCGGGGCGGGCAATGCGCCGCTGGAAGTCTTTATCGCGGCGGCGGACCGTATGGGCTGGAATCATGGTTGTGATCTTTACAAGCTGATGGATGCCGCTGAAAATCTGGTCAGACCGCTTCAGGACCGCCCGGTGCGGGTGGACCGGGAAACGCTGAGCCTGGGCTATGCGGGGGTCTATAGCTCCTTTCTGCGCCATGCGGAAACGGCGGCGGAGACATATGGACTGGACGTCAGGGAAATACTGGTTGAACTGGGACAGCGCAAGATGGTTGGCGGTCAGGAGGACATGATTGTTGATGTGGCCCTCGATATACTCAAACAAAAAGAAGGAAATGCAGCATGACTGATTTAAACGCCATTGCGGAATTTGTGGATGATGCATCCCGCTATGCCAATGCTATCCCCCAACTATCAGAAACAGGCAAAGACCTGACATTGGAACAGGCTTATGAAGTGCAACGCCTGTCCGTACAGCGCAGATATGATCGTGGGCAGGTCCAGGTGGGCGTCAAGATGGGCTTTACCTCCCGCGCCAAGATGATTCAGATGGGCCTTGATGAAATGATATGGGGCCGGCTGACCAACACAATGTTGGTGGAAGACGGCGGTGAGATTGATTTGAAAGATTTTGTCCATCCGCGCGTTGAGCCGGAAATAGCGTTCCTGCTGAACAAACCGTTAGAAGGGCTGGTCAGTCCGGCACAGGCCATGCTGGCGGTGGAAGCCATTGCCCCGGCACTGGAAATCATCGACAGCCGTTATGAAAATTTTAAATTTAACCTGCCTGATGTGGTGGCTGATAATACCTCGACCTCTGCCTATGTGGTGGGGCCGTGGGTCAAGCCGGATATTGACTTCACCAACCTTGGTATGGTGATGAGCTTTGACGGCAGGCCGGTACAGATCGGATCATCGGCGGCAGTTCTGGGTCATCCCCTGCGCGCTCTTGTGGGCGCGGCGCGGCTTGTGGGCGAGGATGGCGGACGGCTAGAAGCCGGTTGGACGGTTATGGCCGGCGGTGCCACGGCAGCAGAGGCCCTCACATCCGGCCTTCATGTACGCCTGGAAGCCCAGAATATGGGATCCGTCAGCTTTAGTGTTAAGTGACAATTTACAGGCCATAGGCCATTGTTTTACTAATAAAACTATCTTTTACACTTAATATCTGTAGTATTTCCCTGAGGAATGTGAGGGAAATGCTATGGGTAAAGATGTGTTTGTAAAGCCGTCAATGGGGTTTTGGCGCACGTGGGCGCTTGTCGTTGGGATAATGATTGGGTCCGGAATTTTTATGTTACCTGCTCTGTTGGCACCCTATGGTGGTTTGGGCTTGCTTAGCATTCTTCTCACGGGGGGTGGTACATTGCTGGTGGCGCTCATGCTGTCCCGCCTGACCAAAGCCATTCCGAAAGTTGGGGGGCCATATGCTTATGCCAGGGAAGGGCTGGGGGATTTTGCGGGTTTTCTTACAATGTGGGGATATTCTATTTCAAATTGGACATCAGCGGCGGCAATTGCCGTGGCTTTTGTGGGATATGCAGATATTTTTATACCAGGGTTATCTGGGAACCCCGTTGGCTCTTTGGGGGTTAGTCTTGCGGTGATCTGGTTGTTGGTGGCCCTTAACATTCGCGGCGTCCAGGAAGCGAGTATCTTTCAGCTTATTACGACTTTTTTGAAAATATTGCCGTTGCTTTTGATTGGCGTGGTTGGTTTATTTTATACGGGGGAAAGCCATGTTATAGATATTAAACCCATAGAAGGTGGTACTTTATCTGGTTTAACGGCAGCTGCAGCTTTGAGTATGTGGGCTTTTTTGGGTATTGAAGCGGCAACTATTCCTACCGATGATGTGATCAGGCCGGAAAAGACAATACCAAAAGCCATGTTTTGGGGCGCAATCATGGTTATTTTGATCTATTTATTATCCACGCTTGGGGTGATGCTTATGGTTCCAGCTGATGTACTGGCAACCTCTACAAGTCCTTTTTCTGATGCCGCAACCATTGTTATGGGACCTGTCGGGGCAAAATTTATTGCCGTTGGCGCGATGGTTTCAATGGTTGGTGCGTTGAATGCGCTGGTCCTTATTGGGGCGCAAACCCCCATGGCTGCGGCGCGGGATAAATTATTTCTCCTCAGTTTTGCGAAAATGTCAAAAAATGGCACACCCGTATTTTCTCTTATGGTGATGGGGGCGATATCATCCATATTATTGGTTATGAATTATACCAAGGGGATGAGAGGCGCTTTCGAATTTCTGATACTCCTCTCAACCCTATCGGTTTTAATTCCCTATGCCTTCTCTGCTGTTGCCGAAATGGTATTATTGAAGAAAGTTGGCAAGTCTGCGCCCCGACAAACGATGGCTCTTTCACTTGCGGCCTTTGCCTATTCGGTTTGGGTTATCATTGGCGCGGGTGATCAGGCGGTTTTTTGGGGCTTTATTCTGTTGCTTATCGGGATGCCTATATATGCTTGGCTACATATTCATATCACTGATGAGCAAGTTTGATCCTATGCGGTTTCCCGAAACGCTATGGCCCGCAGGCAAAATTTTCGGATGGGACCTATAAGCAGGCTTTGATCGGTTGCGGCATCGCCCCGGCCCAACGGCGCGACGAGGACTTCGGCCAATATACCCACCAAAGCCGCCGCGCTGACGCTCGGTGACTGGCTTGGAAATTCGTCTGTTTTTACCCCTTCCTCAATGAGTTGCTCAAAAATACCGGCATAGGCTTTGCGGTAGATGAGCCGTTCCTGTTCCACGGCGGGAGCGACCGGTTCAGCAATCAGGGCATAGGCCAGCCGTCCACCAAGGATGGCCCGTTCGGCAAAAATCGTCACCGCATCGGTCAGCCGTTGTCGGCAGGGGGCGGGTTGTTCCGGAAAGCTGGCGGCCCTGACCATGTCAACTTCTCTTTCGGTGGCGCGCTTGAAAACCTCTGCACAAAGATGGGCTTTTGAGTCAAAATATTTATAAACCGTACCCGTGGCAATCCCGGTTTCACGGGCCAGACGGCTAATGGTCAGGCCATGGAAGCCGTCACGGGCGACAATGGAAACCGCCGTTTTCAACAGGCTTTCATGCTGGGCCTTTTGGCGGGCGCGGGTTTTGGCAGTGGGGCGATAGGACATTTTCGGCTTTCTTGATGTAAACTATGGCCAGTGTAGCGCTTTATTTCCAGCTTGACAATAGATGTGAATCATGGTTCACTTCTTTAAGAAATGAATCAATGTTCATATTTTGGAGAATGACCATGACCCCGCAGAAACCCTATGTCCCCACCAATGCCTATTGGCCCGAAACCCATGAGGTGATTAACCAGCCCCCGGCGCTGGAAAATTATAATTGTTACGAACAGGATATAGCTTTGCAGGAAGCTGTTGACGTTAACGGCGCCGGATGGGCCGATGCGGATTTGAAAAATTTCGGAACTGTCACGGGTAGCGCCGAAGTGATTGAATGGGGCTTTCAGGCCAATGAAAACAAGCCTGTTCTTCATACCCATGATCGCCATGGCAGGCGCGTGGATGAGGTGCGTTTTCATCCCGCCTATTATCACCTGATGGATATGTCCATAAGTGAAGGCCTACATGCGGCGCATTGGCAAAATCCAAAGGCCGGGGCCCATGTGGCCCGGGCGGCAAAATATTATATGATGTCACAGGTGGAGATCGGTCATTGCTGTCCCGTAACCATGACCTCTGCGGCGATCCCGGCCCTGAGAAACCAACCTGATTTATATAAATTATGGGCGCCAAAAATTATGGCTAGTACGTATGATCCACGCAATGTGCCGGATGGCGATAAGGCAGGGCTGACCATCGGCATGGCCATGACCGAAAAACAGGGCGGCTCTGATGTGCGCAGTAACAGCACGCAGGCCTATGCCATCGGGCAGAGCGGTCCGGGGCAAGCTTATGAACTGGTCGGTCATAAATATTTCGTGTCCGCCCCCATGTGCGATGCCTTTTTGATGCTGGCCCAGACGGAAAAGGGGGTGTCCTGTTTCATTGTGCCGCGCTGGCGGCCTGACGGCAGCAAGAACCCAATCCAGATTCAGAAACTGAAAAATAAAATGGGCAATGTGTCCAATGCCTCCAGCGAAACTGAATTGCGCGGGGCTGTGGGCTGGATGGTGGGCGAGGACGGGCGCGGGGTGGCCGCGATCCTCAATATGGTGTCCATGACCCGTTTTGACTGTATGATCGGATCGGCATCCGGTATGCGGCAAGCGGTGGCTCAGGTCACCCATCATTGCAGCCAGCGCAGTGCCTTTGGCAATCTGCTGACGAAACAGCCTTTGATGCAGAATGTATTGGCCGATCTGATTTTGGAGAATGAGGCGGCCTTGGCCCTGACCATGCGCATCGCCCGGGCGCTAGACAATAGCGATAGTGACGAGGGGGAGAAGCTTCTGGTGCGTATGACGACGGCGGTGGGCAAATACTGGATATGCAAGCGCGGGCCGGGGCATGCCTATGAGGCCATGGAATGTATCGGCGGCACCGGGGTTATGGAAGACACCATCATGCCGCGCCTGTTCCGGGAATCGCCGGTTAATTCCATCTGGGAGGGTAGCGGCAACGTGCAATGTCTGGACATGTTGCGGGCCATGCGCAAAAATCCCGGCTCTTTTGACGCCTTTATGAGCGAATTGGATGGGGCCAGAGGACAGGATGCCCATCTGGACCGGGCGATCAACGAACTAGGCGGCTATTTCAGAAGTCAGAATGACATGGAATACCGGGCGCGGACCATTGTGGAAAAAATGGCGCTGGCTATTCAGGGGGCAAGCCTGATACAGTACGGCGACCCCAAGGTGGCAGAGGCCTTTTGCGCTGCGC
>DRKK01000137.1 GCA_011051815.1 Sphingomonadales bacterium
CAAAAATGATAGCTGTGCTGATGGGGATAAAAATTTTCTTCATGGCTGAAAATTATGCTGTCCGGGTGGCAACCAATGTCCAGTTGGGATCACGACTTTTTACATCACGGCAAAAAGTCCATATGTCCATAACTTTAATCGGCCTGTCCTCATTTCCCTCAACCAAATTACCATCCTCATCACGGGTCACCATGATCATATGGCTGGTAAATTTCACACTGATTTCTGCCAGCGACCCGGTCAGATTTGCCTCCACAAGGTCAATTTTTTCAATATCCATCAACTTGTTATCGCTGTCGCGCTTTTGTTGCTCCATCTGTTTGATCGCACCGTCAAACTGGTCAAATACCTGACGACTGAGCATACTACGCAGTGTTTTTCTGTCTTTATCCCAAAAGGCATTCAAGATCATACCGTAAGCATATTCCGCCCCGTCAAAAAAACTGCGCAGGGTAAAGCTGCTGTCCAGTTGATTTATTTTTTCAATAGTTTGATAAAAAGGAGATGATTTATTCAAGCCCAGGTTAACGACCGACTTTGGCTGTTCCGCATCGGGCCTGATTTGAACAATATTATCCTCATCACTCACTTGCCGGGTTTTTCCACTTTGGGAGGGCGCAGCCCCCCCATCCTTACGAGACTCGTTAGAAGGATCAAACCCGGTTTTTTTGCCCAACGTCCGGCGCAATTGAAATAAAATAAACACCGCCACAAGGGCTAATATTATAATAAGGTCTAAACCTTCTGATTCTGATTGCATGTTTTTCCTGTTCTACATCTTGGCGAATGATGTATGATGCCTATATATCATATATATAAGGCTTATTCGGACAAATTTAAACATACCTTTTTATTTTTGTCTGTAATTATGCTCAACCCCGATCTCAAGGGCCCTGAATAATGCCATTGCTTATATTACTTGTTCTTCTTGCCGTGCCTTATCTGGAATTTCTGGTCTTTCTGGAAGTCGGTAATGCTATTGGTGGGTTTCAAGCCCTGTTGCTGACTATTTTAACCGCTGTGATCGGGGTTTACCTGATCCGCCAGCAGGGGCTTATTGTCATGAATCGCATGCATCAGGCTCTTCAGCGGGGGGAAAGCCCGGTCGAAGATATTTTCCATGGTTTCTTTTTATTGATCGCCGGATTATTTTTCCTGCTGCCCGGATTTATAACTGACACCGTGGCTTTGTTATTGGCTATTGAGCCTGTTCGAGCCATGCTTGGAAAAATTATCATTAAAAATATACGGACCACTTTTTATAAAGGGCCGCGAAGTAAGGGAATCATCATTGACGGTGAATATGAAGAAACGCCGGATAACCCAAAGAATATTGACCATGATGATCGATGAAACAGGCTTTGGCCGCTTGTATTGATAAATATTACCAATAATTTGTGCCCTGAGCCATGTTCAGCTTGTACTCAGGCATAATCCGTGTTAGCCAACATGTTTTTACAGGAAACCACCATAGCAATTGGGATAATTTTATGTCAGACGAAACAGAAAATAAACCTGCTGAAAATGCAGACAATACCGTAGAAAATGCCACAGAAAATGACGGCGTTCAAATTGGTATTCTAGGCCAATATATCAAAGACCTGTCCTTTGAAAACCCAACTCCGGCCCAGACATTACAAAAAATGTCCACGGAAAAGCCTTCCATGGATATCAATGTAAATCTGAATGCCCGCGCCGTTGGTGAAGATATTTATGAAGTTGATCTGAAAATCACCACCACCGCCAAGGCCGGTGAAGATATCGCCTTTGTCGCTGAGCTGGTTTATTCCGGTCTTTTTGGTGCCAAAAACCTGCCGGAAAATACCCTGCAGCCCTTTTTGATGATCGAAGCCCCGCGCCAGATTTTCCCTTTTGCCCGCCGGATTTTAGCCGACGTAACACGGGACGGTGGTTTTCCACCCCTGATGCTTGAGCCCATTGATTTTGCCGCCCTTTATCAGCAACAGATGCAGGCCGCCCAGGAACAAGCCACCGCATCAGATGATGTGGTTGTAAACTAGGCTTCTTAAAGTATTACAAAATTTAAATGACCTCTGGCTTATTGAGCCGGAGGTTTTTTTATGCTGTGCCATAAGGCCGCCGCACCCATAGGGGCAATGAAAGATTCATGACGCGCACGCTCCATATCTGTTACAAAATGGGGGCGCGGTTCGCGAAAAGTATTTTCCTTATCCCGAACGCCCGTATTTACATCAACTGATGTTTTTTCCTCGGGAACCAAAGAAAACCCCCGCTGACGACCCCCCATTAATTCCAGATAAACCTCCGCCAGAAGTTCCGCATCCAGCAGAGCACCATGCTTGACCCGGTTTGAATTATCAATAGAAAATCTTTTACAAAGCGCATCCAGCGTATTGGGCGAGCCGGGGAATTTACGGCGGGCAATTTCCAACGTATCAACCGCCCGGCTCATGGGAATTTTTCCGTGCCCCACCTGAGCCAATTCCCAGTTGATAAACTTCATATCAAAGCTGGCATTATGGGCCACCAACTTAGCATCACCGACAAAATCAACAAATTCACCATAAATTTCCGAGAAAACCGGAAAGTCTTTCAAATACTCAGCACTCAGCCCATGAATACGAAACGCACCTTCGGGCATGTCCCGTTCCGGATTGACATATTGGTGGAAGCTCCGGCCCGTGGGCAGATAATTTTCAACTTCTACACAGCCAATTTCCACCAATCGATCACCTGAAAAGGGATCGAACCCGGTGGTCTCCGTATCAAAAACAATTTCCCGCATCTATCTTGCCCTAATTTCTGTAATGATTTTTGCCACCTGTTGTGCCGCGTGAGGAATTCCCTGATCCGTATATACAATAAAATCGGCGCGCTGTCTTTTTTCCGCGTCCGACATTTGTTTGGCTAGAATTTGCTCAAACTTCTCAACCGTCATGTGGGGGCGAGCCAAAACTCTCTGTCTTTGAATTTCCGCTGGAGCCGTCACCACCACCACATAATCACAGTCTTTTTCCCCACCTTTTTCAAATAATAGCGGCACATCCATCACCACCAGGTCATGATCCTGTTTTTGTCTGAAAAAGGCCTGCCGCCGGTCCGATACCATGGGGTGAAGAATAGATTCCAGTTTCTGAAGGGCCTCAGCATCACCAAAAACCCGCGCGCCCAAAGCCAC
>DRKK01000138.1 GCA_011051815.1 Sphingomonadales bacterium
CAATATTCTTCTGAATCTTGCTGATATTATTGCCCTTGGTGCCAAGCTCATAGATCAGGTCGGCACCGTCGATGCGGATTTCCTTAATGCGGATCACCTCCCCGGTCAGGGAGGCCATATCAATCTTGACCGCCATATTGGCCACCTTGAAGGCATAATCGGATTTAAAGCCCTTTGGATTGCCCACGGTGAGGTTGCTGATCCCGGCACTGCCGCCCAGAATGGCCACATCAACCTTGTCCAGAGACACCTTGGCCCCGGTGGCGGGCGGGGCGTAATCCAGAACCGCCTCGCGAATGAGTGTCCCGGATTGGGACGCGCCGTAAATCACCACACCGCCAACGATAAGCAGAATAACCAATAGGCCGATCAGTAGTTTTTTCATGTTCCAGACCCCTGTTTATGAGAAAGGATCAGTTTCCCCCATTGAACAGGCCAATGCAACCGTAAATTTATTTACTGCGTCCAGTCATTTTCTCCACACTGCGCAGGGTGCCAAGACCAAGGAGCGCCAGAACCAGCTCCATCATATTATCGGTCATAATTTCCGGCGGCGTGATCGCCATCCCACGCACCGCCACCACCCACAAAAACAACGGATGCAGGATGAAGGCCCACAAAAACCCAAGTCCGCAGACCCAGCCAATGAAGGGCCGCCATCCCGCCACGAACAGCGACCGGTGGCTGGCCTCAATCCGGTTGATTTCCGCCTGTAAAATCTGTGGCTGCTGGCGGAGCTTTTCCATCAATAATGCCGCCTGCGCGCGCTCATCGTCGCTGGTGAACAGCTGATCCACCACATTGCCGACCGCAGACACCGCATCAATGGCCGGCCCGCCAAATATTTTTGAAAAAATACCCATATTAAAATTCCCTGTAAGTGATGCCGTCAAAGATCAGGCTTTGCTGTCGATTGTCCCCCGCCCGGTAAGAACAATGAACCCAGCCACTGGCGGGCTCATCAGGGCGGTAAAATTCCAGAATAAGCTGGTCAAAGACAAGATTATCCTTGATCCAGTTGGCCAGCAGGCGGTTCGGAATGGCGGCCAGCTCAAAATCCACCGCCTGTCCCGTGATATGCTGAGAGCTGTCTTTTGAGCCAAGCAGGCGATTTACCGCCAGACTGCGAAACCCGCTGGACGGCCGAAAAGGCCGGGCGAAATGCACCCGTACAGGCTCCAGTATATGACGGGCCAGCCGTGTCAGATTGACGACCGCCCCCGCCCCCGGCTGGTTTGGCAGGCCGCGGCGCAGGGCGAGGCTACTATGGGTTAATTCAGCGAGGGTGAAATGCGGGGACAATTGTTTCTGTTCCATAGTCCTATTTATCCCTATTAATAGGACGTGGCAAATTACCATAAAGGTCCAAGGCGGCCTGCAGGGTGACTTTGGCCCAGCCTTTGCGCTTGCCCCTCTTGCGGTCCACGGCACTGAGCGACAGCTCATCAATGATAACATCCAGCACCGGCCCGAGCGGCAGGCCCGCCGGCATCATCTGTTCCGCCCAGGCGCAATAGTGATCCTTCAGCCGGATTTCATAATCGCTTTCCATTTCCCCCTCTGACCGGCTGGTCTGCACAACCACATCCGTATAGCGGGACAGGCGCATCTGAGTGCCGTCCGTGATGATCTGCACGGTCCGCCGGATACGCCGAAAGGCCCATATTTGCTGATCATTCAGAATGTTTTGTTTTTTAAAACGAATCAGAGGATCTGCGGTTAATTTGGCCCGTGTTTCCGCCGTCGGCCCCTCATATACCCGTTCCACAGGGGCGGAATTTTGTCTGACCCCCTTGATAATATCCAGCTTCCTTCGCCGCAATTCCCGGCGGCCCTTTCGGCGGGCGAGACGGGTTTTTTTAAAAGACCTTGCCTGTCCCGCTACCATTCCATTTCCCATATGACCGTCCGAATTCTCACTTTCCAGTTCAAACATATTCATGTCCCCGTGTAAAAAATATCATTGCCAATTCGCCGTTCCTATAATAGGGATAAATAAGAACAAATCAAGAACATTTGGGGTATGGGCCATAATTTTTACGCCCCAGAGTTGCGTTTCCAGCGAAACTACTAAAAAACACGTCTTGACCTTTCCCCGCCAAACCGGGACAATCACGGCCTATAAAAAATCAAGCAGGAGACGAAAATGGGTGTTTTATCCTATGCGGGCGGATTGGGGTTAATTACGCTCACGGTTTATATCATGGTCATTGGCCGCGACCTGCTTGTGCCCTTTATGATCAGCATTGTAATCTGGTATCTGATCAACATCCTGTCGGATTATTATCACAAAATTACCATTGGCAAATGGCAAATTCCACGGGTTGTCAGTTATGTGGCGTCCCTGCTGACCATTGCGCTGATCCTCAATTTCCTGATCGGCATGATCAGCAGCAATATCATAGAGGTTCGGGATGCCGCCCCGCTCTATCAGGAAAATTTCATCAAACTGACCGCCCGCATATTCAATCTGCTCGGCATTGAAAAAGAGCCTAATTTCGCCCAAGTGATCCATCAGATAAACCTGACCCCCTTTATCACCAATCTGGCCGGCACGCTGGCGGCGCTCATCGGCAGTGCCAGCCTGATCCTGATCTATGTCCTGTTTATCATGCTGGAACAAAAATATTTCAAGGTCAAGCTGTCCCATCTGCTCAACGGGTCCAGCCATCGGGAAACCGTCTTTATGATCATTGAGCAGATCTCAACGGACGTTAAAACCTATATCGGGGTCAAGACCTTTGTCAGCGCCCTGACCGGCGGGGCATGTTATCTGGTACTGGTCACGGTCGGCGTTAATAATGCCAGCTTCTGGGCCTTTTTCATCTTCCTGCTGAATTTCATTCCAACGGTGGGGTCCATGCTGGCAGTTCTATTCCCCAGCCTGCTCAGTCTTGTGCAGTTTGACACCTTCACCCCATTCTTTATCGTGATCACCTCCCTGATCACCATACAGCTGCTCATCGGTAATATTCTGGAACCAAAACTGATGGGTAACAGCCTTAACCTCAGCCCGCTGGTGGTGATGCTGTCCCTATCCCTGTGGGGCAGTATATGGGGCATTGCGGGCATGTTTTTAAGCGTGCCCTTCACCGTGATCCTGATGATTGTCTTTTCCCAATTCCCCAAAACAAAGCCCATCGCCATCCTGTTATCTCAAGACGGTAATATCCGGCCCCGGGACAGTGTTATGCTGGAGGACTAGGTCTCTTTCTGACTGGTGCCAATTATTTTGTAATTGCCTTCATAATCCACAGCCACGCCATATTCCGGATCCTCAATCACTGAAACCTCAACCGTTTGACGGGCCTTGTCCAGCAAACGCCGGCAATCAGCGCTCAGGTGACGCAGGTGGAGCCGCTTGCCCTCTGCCTCATATTTTACCGCCAGCGCGTCAATGGCCTCAAGCCCCGAATGATCCAGAACCCGGGAGTTCAGAAAATCCACGATCACATCATCCGGGTCGCCCTTGGGGTCAAAAAGTTCGGAAAAGCTGGCCACCGAGCCAAAGAACAATGGCCCGAATATGCGGTAAACCTTTGAGCCGTTTTCGTCTATTTCCTGGCTCGCATGAGTATGTTTGGCCGTTTCCCAGGCAAAGACCAGTGCCGAGATAATAACCCCGGCCACCACCGCCATGGCCAAATCATACGCCACCGTAATGGCCGTAACAAAAATAATCACAAAAATATCATGACGCGGAATGGTGCCCATCAGTTTCAGACTGTTCCAGGCAAAGGTGCCGATCACCACCATGAACATCACCCCGATCAGGGCCGCCAGGGGTATCTGCTCGATTAGCCCCGAAGCAAACAGGATAAAGCCGAGCAGGCTGAGCGCCGCAACAATGCCGCTAAGCCGGGTCCGTCCGCCCGATTTCACATTGATCATGCTCTGGCCGATCATGGCACAGCCACCCATGCCGCCAAAAAACCCGGTCACCAGATTGGCCGCTCCTTGCGCCGCACATTCCCGGCTGGCCCCGCCGTGAGTGTCGGTCATGTCACTGACCAGATTGAGGGTCAGCAAAGATTCGATCAGCCCCACCGCCGCCAGAATGAAGGCATAGGGCAGGATGATCATAAAGCTGTCCCATGTGAGGGGCATTTCCGGCACATGAAATTCCGGCAGACCGCCCGCGATAGAGGCCAGGTCCCCGACCCGCGGGCTATCCAGACCAAGGCCGATCACAAGCAATGTCACCACCACAATGGCCATCAACGGCCCTGGTACGGCCTTGGTAATCCTGGGCATAAAATGAATGATCAGCATGGTTAGCACCACCAGCCCCAGCATCAAATAAAGGGGCACCCCGGTGAGCCATGCGCCTGTATTATCCTTGAATTGTCCCAGCTGGGCCAGAAAAATCACAATGGCCAGACCATTGACAAAGCCCAGCATCACCGGATGAGGCACCATGCGGATAAATTTACCCAGATGGGTAATCCCGGCGATGATCTGAATGATCCCCATCAGCACCACGGTTGCAAACAGATATTCGACCCCGTGATTAACCACAAGGCTAACCATGACAACAGCCAGCGCCCCGGTGGCGCCGGAAATCATGCCGGGCCGCCCACCAAAAAAAGCGGTAATCAACCCGACGATAAAGGCGGCATAAAGCCCGACCAGCGGATTGACATGGGCGACAAAGGCAAAGGCCACCGCCTCCGGCACCAAGGCCAGCGCCACGGTCAGACCGGAAAAACTTTCGGTTTTAATGCGCCCAAGGGACGTTAGGCCGAATTCCTGTCGCCAGCCACTGCCCCGCGCCGTCTTTGCCCGTTCCGTCATATGTTCACCCTGATTTCTGAAATATTTATGTTGCCCGCTGATATAGTATGAACTGCTTTTATGCAAGGGCAATCATATCCCCCGCCGCTGCATCCACAGACGAACCCCGTAATAAACCCCTGTGCCCAGCAGACCGCTATAAAGACATAATTTATGCAGGGCCTGAACCGAAATCAGGCCATGAAAAGCATTAAACAGCGTGAAGGGATAAAAAGGTTCCACATCCGTATGCATAATTCCGTCCAGGATCACATGGCTGAAACTACCAATAAACGCACTGGATATGGCAACAACCCATATAATTGTAGCCTCGCCAGAGGTCCCGATCCGCAATAGTTTCATACCAAATTCGGACAGGTATTTCCCGGTAACGCCGGAAAATACCGCGATCAGGCTAGCCCCGATAAACGTATGGGTAAAGCCATGTAAATGACCACTTCCGGTGATCATGACAATCAAAGGCTGAACATCCATCACAATTTGCGTCCAGCCAAACACCATAAGGCTGAAACTGCCCTGCAAAACGGCCTTGATCAATAGTCCCGGCCCCATATGAAACGGTGTGAATGGCATACCGTTTATTTAAACTGAAATATTACAGGTAGAATAAACACGACAAAAACAGACCACACAGAATAAAAAGGTAAATAATTTGCAATTACCGGAATTAACAAATCTTTTCTATATTCCTGTCTATATTGCGCAACATACGCCATAAGAATTTTTACCAAATGAAAGAACATTAATAGATTGGCCCCGATGACAGCTATTCTATTTACGGTAATGCCAAATTCCACAAAACGATACGTTATCGCTACAAGCGCAATTACGTTAATAATCACCGTGACCGATACAAGAACAACATTTACAATATTGATTATCTTGGAAAAATTTAGCGTACGTTGTCCCACGATAGAAAATACAGTTATTCCCCAGACAATGACCAATAGCCCATTGAATGTTATCAATGATTCCCGATCAGAAAATGGGTTTTTTTGGGCATAGACCATTACCAGCAAATATCCGGTTACCGTAATAAGGACCAATGGTGCAAAAATATTTGAGAATACGGTTGCCAGACGGCTTTCCCTGTTCAAGATACTATCATACACAAAGGTCGCCACTAATGGGGCCGAAACCAGCCCCCATGCAATAACATTGTCATACCATCCCAAATGAAAATCCAACAAAGCAAATAGATTAAATGTCAGAGTGGTAAGAATTATTCCGCCGAATAAAATTAATACCGTATAAACCAATACTTCCGCTATAAAGCGAATATACTTTATCCGTGCTTCGGGTGATTTCCACTCCCCGTCCATATATAATATTCCCAATAAAGAGAGTAAAACCAACGGCAAGTGAATTTTCGACATTGTCAAAGAGGATGATTGAGATACCTCTGGGATAAAAAGCATCAAAAGAAAACAACTCACATATCCTGCAATCACCAGATATTTTTGATTAAGAGGTGC
>DRKK01000139.1 GCA_011051815.1 Sphingomonadales bacterium
AATCTTCCCGGCCATCAAATTCCAGCGGTTTGAGCCTGAATTTCTCACAGAGTGCCAGATTAAAGGCCGGGGTGGCCTCGACCCATTTCCGGTTCAGGAACAGCTCAGCATAAGCATGCCAGGGCATGATGTCGCCACCAATAAATTTTTTGAGCCGTTCCGTGGTAATATGGTTTTTCACATCGGCAAAGCCCAGCCGGGCGGGGATGCCGTGAACCCGGGCACAGGCAGCAAGAATAGCGGCTTTGGAAATGCAAAAACCGACTTCCTGATCTAAAGTCCAGCTTGCCTTGAAAACATCCGGGTTGGTGTAATCAATATAGGGGGTATAGGTAAAGTCATCCCGGATCCGGTAATAGAGCGCAATAGCCTTGTCCATATCACCTGTGATGCCCTTGCAGGTTTCATGGGCATAGGCGATGATATTGCCCGCATTACTGTCAATATAGGTGCCGGGGTGGAGATACATGGGAACGGACATATTAAATACTCAGTTTTTAAAGAGATAATCCCGGGTGAGGGGAACAGTCCCCACTTTTTTAGCCAGTTGGAACTGGAAAACCACATGGCCCAGATTACGGAAAGACGCTTCCGCGCTGGCCAGATAGAAATCCCACATGCGGAAAAAACGTTCGTCATAAAGGTCAATAATGGCGGCCTTGTTTTTATAAACCCGCGCGCGCCATTCTTTGAGGGTTTTGGCATAATGTAACCGCCATACTTCCATATCGGTAATATAAAGCCCGGCTTTTTCAATGATCGGGGCGATTTCCGACAGGCTGGGGGCATAGCCGCCGGGGAAGATATATTTAATGGTCCAGGGGTCCGTGGAGCCGGGACCATCAGCCCGGCCAATAGTATGGATCATGGCAACCCCGTCATCTTTCAAGCAATCATAGACCTTGTCAAAATAGGTCTGATATTGCCGCCGTCCCACATGCTCAAACATGCCGACGGAGACGACACGGTCAAATTTTTGGGTCACATCCCGATAGTCCTGAAAATTGAACTGTACTTTGTCGGACACATTACCGTCTTTGGCCCGTTTGCGGGCAATGTCATATTGTTCCTGACTGAGTGTCACGCCGGTGACACTGGCGCCGGAGATCTTATTCAGATGCAGGGCCACCCCGCCCCAGCCACAACCGATGTCCAATACCTTATGATGGTCTTCCAGCAGAAGTTTGGCGGCAATAAGGTTTTTCTTATTCTCCTGCGCCTGTTCCAGCGTATCCCCTTCTGATCTATAGTAGGCACAGCTATATTGCCGGTCCGGATCCAGAAACAGATCATAGAGCTTGCCCGACAGGTCATAATGATGGGCCACATTTTTTTGGGAACGTCCTGTCGGATTAATCTGCGCGATCCAGCTTTTAAAACGGCTATAGGGATCACCGCCGGTCAGATGCATGGGGTTGCCCTTGCGCCATTCCATATTTTTGGTGATCATATAGAGGAAGTCATATATATCCTTGCCCTCTTCAACGGTCAGGCTGCCATCCATATAACATTCCCCGGCCTTCAGGTCCGGTTTTAAAAACAGCTTCCGGGGAACACTGTTGTCATGAAGGCGAATGGTGATCTCAGGCGTCGGCGTACCGACAAAGCTATGTTTGGTGCCAGAGGCATCAATGACATGAAGTGTACCCTCGCGGATCAGTTTTTTCAGAAAAAAGGCCAGTAAGAACATTTGTTATCCAACTTTAAAGATTTGCGCAATCATGCCATTTTGTCGTATGCTGTGCAAGATGATAATTTGGCGTTATGGCACCGGGAGGGCATATGTTTAAAATGATTTTAGCCGTGGCAATGGGCGGTGCCCTGGGGGCTACGGGCCGGTTTCTGGTGGGTAAAATGATGTTCAGGCTTATGGGGCCGGGCTTTCCCTGGGGCACCCTGACGGTGAATATCCTTGGTTCTTTCATCATTGGCGTGGTGGTGACCTTACTGGCCGCCCGATATAGCCTGTCCCATCACTGGCAGGGGTTTTTGGTCATTGGCGTTTTGGGTGGTTTTACCACTTTTTCCGCCTTCTCTCTGGAGGTGGGGCTGATGCTGGAGCGGGATGAGATCGCCCTTGCGGGCACCTATGCGGTCTCGTCGCTCATATTGGGGGTTGCGGCTCTGTTCTTGGGGCTTTACGCCGGGCGCTATTTGGCGTACTACCATCCCCTGACATAAGGAGATAGTGATGGGCGTGACCCACCATAAGATTCAGCCGTTCGAGGATGGCTGGCGTATTGATAAATGGTTCAAACAGAAATTCCCGGATTTAAGCTTTGGCCGCCTGTCAAAGCTGATGCGTACCGGACAGGTGCGGGCCGATGGCAAACGGATCAAAGCCGGCTTTCGGGTGGCAGAGGGCATGGAAATTCGCGTGCCTCCCATTGGAGACAACCCCAATGCGGGCAAGGCCCGCGCCCCCAAGCTTCAGAAAAAACAAAGCGATGAAGACAGCCGCCTGATGCGGGATATGGTGATTTATCAGGATAACAGCGTGATTGTCCTCAATAAGCCCCCCGGCCTTGCGGTACAGGGCGGCAGCAAGACGACGCGCCATATTGACGGGCTGTTGGACTGTCTTCAGGGCGATAACCCGGAACGGCCAAAGCTGGTTCATCGGCTGGACAAGGATACCAGCGGGGTTCTGGTGATCGCGCGCAACAGTGCGGCGGCAAAGAGCCTGACGGAATCATTCCGCAACCGGCGCACCTCCAAAATCTATTGGGCTTTAGTGGTGGGCAGGCCGGAACGGACCGAGGGTACTGTGAATGCTCCGTTGGACAAGGAACCGGGCACTCGGGGTGAGCGCATGATGGTGGCTGACAAGGGCAAGAAGGCGGTGACGGACTTTTATGTGATGGACAGCGCGCTCAGGTCGACAAGCTGGGTTGCCTTCAAACCGGTGACGGGCCGTACTCATCAGATACGGGTCCATGCCACGGTGCTAGACACGCCCATAGTAGGGGACGGTAAATACGGCGGCAAGACGGCCTTTCTGGACGGGGCGGTCAGTAAGAAATTGCACCTGCACGCGCGGAGCATTGAAATCAATCACCCGGACGGCGGCCTGCTTGATGTGACGGCGGACCTGCCGCGTCATATGAAGGAAAGCTGGGATATGTTCGGCTTTGACAAGCAGGACAAGAGCAATCCCTTTGCGGAGGATGAGGCATAATGATTATCCTGAACCAGAAACAAAAAGATGTACGTATCGGCATGATTGCCGGGGCGGTATTTTCTGTTGTCTGGGTTGGTATGGGCTATGGCTTTATCGATATTGACCTGCCCTTGTGGGTGACCACCGGCGACCGTCTGGCCTATGTGCTGAAAAGTGAAATTTACGCGGCCTTGATGCTATTGTTTGGCATCATGGCGGTGGCGGGACAACGGTTTTTCTCTGATCAGGCCATCGAAGGACAGACAGAGGGGCTGCCCAAGGCGATCACCATAAACCTGCGCTATATCCAAAACACCATGGAACAGCTTGTCTTGATGATCATCGTTCATTTGGCCTATGCCGTCACGGCGAACAGCGGGGATATGAAGATCATTCCCATTCTGGTCAGCCTGTTCATCGTGGGCCGGGTCTGCTTCTGGATTGGTTATCATCAAAATGCCCTGTCCCGCGCCTTTGGCTTTGCGGTAACTTTTTATCCGACGGCGGTGATGATGTTCGTCACCCTGTGGCATATGGGAGTATAGATGAAACTTATTGTGTTTGATTGTGACGGGACTTTGGTGGATGGTCAGCATTTGATCCTTGACGCCATGCAGTCAGCTTGCCGGGTCTGTGATACGGCCTATCCGGGGGATGAGGCCATCCGTCAGATTGTTGGTCTTTCCCTGATGGAGGCCATTGGAATTTGTCATCCCGATGAAAGTGAAGCGACCCACCTTGCCCTCAAGGATGCTTTCGTTGCCCGCTTTCAGGAGTTACGCAAGTTGGATGATGTGCCGGAGCCACTTTTTGACGGGGTGAAAGAGGTTATTGAAAGCCTGAGCGAGGCAGGGTATTTGTTGGGTGTTGCCACGGGAAAATCTCGGCGCGGGTTGGAGATCACCTTGAAAAATCATGGGTTGAGCGATTATTTCCTGACTTTAAATACTGCCGATGACGGGCCGGGCAAGCCTCATCCGTCCATGTTACTGAACGCCATGCAGGACGTTGGGGCCAGAGCGGAAAATACTTTTATGATCGGTGACACCACCTATGACATTCATATGGCCCAGGCGGCAAAGGTGCGGGCCGTGGGCGTGACATGGGGCTATCATGAGCCGGAAGAGCTGATGCAGGCCGGGGCCGACCATATGATTGACCATATTTCCCATCTCAGAAAGATTCTTGATGAAACGGTTTTATAAGCGCGCAGACGTGGTGCCGCAGGACAGTGGCTTTACGGTGGAACTTGACGGGCGCTTGGTTAAAACGCCGGAAAAAAGACCCGCGATCAGCCCGACAAAAGCGCTGGCAGAGGCCATTTGCCAGGAATGGAACGCGCAAGAGGATAAGGTTGCGCCGGACAGTATGTTGATGGCCAAGCTATTGAATACGGCCATTGACCGGGTGGACACGCGCCGGGATGATCTGATTTCTGAACTGGTCAATTATGCGGATACGGATTTGCTTTGTTACCGGGCGGAATCTCCGGCTGATCTGGCGGCTTTGCAGGCTACGGAATGGCAACCGCTCCTTGATTGGCTGGCGGATACGCATGAGGTTCACCTGACGGTTACAACAGGGATACTGCATGTGGCGCAGGACAAGGCGGCACTGGCCAAGGTGGGGACTATCCTACAGGATATTGACAGCTTCCGGCTGGCGGCTTTTTATAATATCACCACCCTATGCGGTTCGGTTTCGGTGGCCCTGAATGTGTTGGGGGGCAATATTGACGGGGCGCAGGCCTGGCGGGCGGCTATTCTGGATGAGCAATATCAGATTGACCAATGGGGCAGGGATGACGAAGCCAAAATCCGCCATGATAATATGAAGGCCGAGCTGGATGCAGCGGTTGCTTTTCTGACAATGCTTTAACAGTGGCGAGGCGTATCCCCGCCACT
>DRKK01000140.1 GCA_011051815.1 Sphingomonadales bacterium
AAGAACGTACATCTTTAACACTCTGATGGGTATAGCCCAATGTGGTTGAGATATAGCCAAAGTCAGTATCGAATGATTTGGCAACATCAATGGAAATGATTGTGCTGCTTCCCTTATTTGTATTTCTCACGATATAGTCAGAATCGTTGAAACCCTGTGAGCTATAGATTGGGCGGCCATCCGGTGCCGTCCCGACCTGTACCCGACGACCATCATAGATGTCGTAACCGTTTTTGACATCGGTATAGATAACCTCAGCCGTGAGGTCCCAATCGTCCCCCATTCCCAAGCTGGAAAGGTCAGCGACATAATCTAACGCAAGATTATATTTCCAACTGGACAGCAATTCAATATCAGGTGACAAGGCGTCTACATCTGACGTTGGATTGACGCCAAGGAACTGTTGAAAGTTGTTGGAAATCGCATCGGGGTTAGGCAAATTCGCAATGGAATCTGCAAAAAGTGATGTGAAAGGTTCACCAAAGAATGGGGCAAAGAAGCCTGCAAAGGTACGGGTTATCCCATTTCCTGAATAACTGTTGGACAGCATAATCATCGGCGTGCCGCCCCCGAACAGGCCCACACCACCGCGAATGGTTAAGCGATCATCAGCTTGCCAGTTAAACCCGAAGCGAGGCAAAAACAGGCTTTTGCCATCCAGGTTTTCTGTATTATCAAACCCGTTACGGTCAACGAAATTCTGGTTAAATGTTACTTCGTCATTATTGACCATCCAGTCATAGCGGGCACCAAATTTCAAGGTCAAGCTGTCGGAAACGAGCCACTCGTCCTGAATATATAATGAGTTGGTGGTTAAGGTAAACCTACCTGCCGCATCATCAGCTACGCCTGAGTTAGAGCCACCAAACAGGATAAAGTCAGGTGCGCGGTCTTGAAGGGCTTGGAGCGGGTCCGGTCCCCCAAAGGCACCGAACTGAACCTGTCCACGCGTGAAGGGCAGAAAGAAGTTCACAACGGAGTTGCGCTCCTGTTCAAAACCACCGGTGATCGTATGATCATTTAGCGTATAGTCTGCTTTTAGGCGGAATACCCTGGACGTATTATCCAAAGTGTTTCTTTGGCGAAAACGATCGCCGCCAGCGGCAATTTGACCACCTGTAGGCAAGATTATCAGAAAGTCTGGGGTGCTTGAATCGATACTAACCTGACGGTTTTCAACGTCCTTATAGCCCACTTTAACTTCTGTTGAAAAGTTGTCCGTCCAATCTGAGAAGAGCTGCAAACTATAGCTGTCCAGCTTTTCATTGACGTTATAACGACCGGAATTGAGAATCGCCAATTCAGGAAAATCGTCAAAAATCGTATCGCCACCAGCATGCTGGTATGTGGCAGAAGCACGATGTTTGTCATTAATATTCCAATCCAGCTTAAGCAGGATTTTCTCATCCTGGTCTTTGTCTGTGGCGGCAAATGTACCTGGATCAAATCCGTATTCAGTTTTGAAAATATCAATTGCGCGATCCACGTCTGCCTGTGTCACACCGGGGATATTTTCAATGGTTTGTGAGTTGGCAGGCCGGCTCGTCTTGAATTTTTCATAGGCCGCAAAGAAGAAGAGTTTATCTTTAATGATAGGGCCGCCAAGGGTGGCACCAAAAGTCTTTTCATCAAAATTACCAATGGCAAGGTCTTCACCTTTGCTTGTATTCCCGGTCAGGCCTTGATCTGTATAGAAACCATAAGCACTTCCGTGGAATTCATTGGTACCGGATTTTGTAACAATATTAATGTTACCGCCAAGAAAGTTACCGTAAGTCACATCGAATGGTGCGATATTTACATTAATGGCCTGAATGGCATCCATAGAAATTGGTGCCCGTTGCGTGGCAGACGCATTTAGGGAAAGGCCAAAGTTATCATTCTGGGCAACACCATCAATCGTCACACTATTAAAGCGAAAGTTTGCCCCGGCAATGGAAACGGCAGGGCCGCGTGGCACACTGTCATCTACTAGAATCTTGGAGTCAGTTTCTAAAACACTGACAAAATCACGATTGACAGAGGCGATGCCTTCAATGGTATCCTGATTGAAATCACGGCCCGCACCGGTGCGAAGGGCGGTCAATACCCGCTGGCTTGTTACGACAATTTCTTCGAGCGTAAGTTCGTTATTCCCGCCGCGATTGGCCAGAAGGGTGACAGATTCAGCCTGTCCCAGCTTCATCTGAATATTACCAATGGATTTCGGAGCGTCTTTCATGACGCGGCTTTGATCGGTCAGCTGTACAATATAAGGTCCGCCAATGGGAAGGCCTTTAGCCACTAGAACACCGGCGCTGTTGGTCGTCCGGTCAAATGTCCGCCCTGTGGGTACATGAAGGATCGTAACCGACATGTTTGGCATATCAATACCTGCGGCATCAATAACACGAACGCGCAGAACCGATGTTGTATTCTGTGCTTCGGCCTGAATGGAGAATAAAGTGGTGGAGGCAAGAGCAATAGCCATTGCCGTAGATGTATTCAGAAAGGATTTTCTGAGCATTGTGCCCATCATCATGCCTTTCATATTGGATTTCAGATTGCTCATTTTCTTTCCCTATGCATTAATATATATCTCATGCAACACCATTATCCGTATTATTGATCTCATAAAGACATACTGTTCTTTTGATGTTAACATGTTCTAATTAGACTTTTTTTACCAAAAAGTCAAATTTTAACTTGATGCTAATATAAGCTACTATTCAGGAGGAATCTATGCGTTTTTTGCTCAGTTTGTTTGTTGTTTTTAATTTGGTGGCGGTGCAATCCGCTTTTGCCTATGAGAAAACCGGGCATCGGGTGGTGGGGGAACTTGCCGAACGTCATTTAAGCGACGCGGCCCGGCGGCATGTCCGGGAAATACTTGGCAATCAGTCATTGGCAGAGGTTGCTAACTGGGCCGATGAGATGAAATCCAATCCTGATGAATATTGGCGCGCGGCCAATGTTTTTCATTATCTGAATGTACCGGAGGGGCAGACCTTTGAAAATTCTGAAAGGAACCCGGCGGGGGATATTCTGAGTGCCTATGAAGAATTTACCGCCACCTTGAAATCAAAAGAAGCAACGCGTGCCGAAAAAGAACATGCCCTTAAGTTCCTTGTGCATATTATGGGTGATATGCATCAGCCCATGCATTTCGGTCATGCCAGTGATCAAGGTGGTAACCGGGTCAAGGTCATGTGGTTCGACGAGGTAACTAATCTTCATGCAGTATGGGATATTTTTCTGGTGGATAAGGAAAAGTTGTCTTTCACGGAATGGTCTAATTTTCTGGACAAGGCCACACCGGAAGAGATAAAGGCCTATCAGAAGGCAACCCCTGTTGATTGGATTCATGAGGGGCTGGCCATGCGGGAGATAGTTTATAATGTTGGGAACCG
>DRKK01000141.1 GCA_011051815.1 Sphingomonadales bacterium
AGGAATTCCGGCCGGAAAGCCGCCCGCACATGTGCCATGACCAAACCGCGCACCGCTTCCACATCCTCGTCATCTTCCAATCCGGCCAGCACCTCACTACCCAGATTACTGGTCAGGATGATCAACACATTGGTAAAGTCCACCGTCCGGCCCTGCCCATCGGTCAGGCGGCCATCGTCCAATACCTGTAACAGGACATTGAACACATCGGGATGGGCCTTTTCCACCTCATCAAACAAAACGATCTGATAAGGGCGGCGGCGAACGGCCTCGGTCAAAACGCCGCCTTCTTCGTAGCCCACATAACCGGGCGGGGCCCCAATCAGGCGCGACACTGCATGTTTTTCCATAAATTCGGACATATCAATGCGCACCATGGCATGTTCATCATCGAACAGAAATTCCGCCAGTGCCTTGGTCAGTTCCGTCTTGCCAACCCCCGTGGGGCCAAGAAAAAGGAATGATCCGATGGGGCGGTTTTTATCCTGAAGCCCGGCGCGAGCGCGGCGGACGGCGGAAGATACGGCCTTAACGGCCTCATTCTGCCCAATGACCCGCCGGCCAATATAATCTTCCATACGGACCAGCTTTTCCCGCTCGCCTTCCAGCATCTTATCCACCGGAATCCCCGTCCAGCGACTAACCACGGCCGCGATGTCTTCCTCGCGCACTTCTTCTTTCAGGAGCTGATTATCCACCCCGTCCGAATCCGTAGTCTCCACCGCCTCAAGCTGTTCTTCCAGTTTGGGAATAATACCATAAGCCAGCTCTCCGGCCTTGGCCAGATCCCCGGCCCGCTGGGCCTGTTCTAATTCTATGCGCGCGTGATCAAGCTGTTCCTTGATCTTCACATCCCCGGCGATACGATCTTTTTCCAGTTGCCACTGGGCCGTCAGGCTGGCGGATTTTTGCTCAAGCTCCACCAGTTCCTTATCCAGCTTGTCCAGCCGTTCTTTCGACGCCTTGTCTTTTTCTTTCAGCAAAGCCTCGCGTTCAATTTTAAGCTGGATAATGCGCCGATCCAATTCGTCCAGCGCCACCGGCTTGCTGTCCACTTCCATCTTAATGCGGGACGCGGCCTCATCCATCAAATCAATGGCTTTATCCGGCAAAAATCGGTCATTAATATAACGATTAGACAGCACCGCCGCCGCCACTGTTGCGCTATCGGTTATACGAATCCCGTGATGAAGCTCGTATTTTTCCTTCAGACCCCGCAGAATGGAAATTGTGTCTTCCACCGTAGGCTCCACCACCATCACCGGCTGAAAACGCCGTTCCAGTGCCGCATCCTTTTCCACATATTTGCGATATTCATTCAGGGTCGTCGCCCCGATACAATGAAGCTCACCCCGGGCCAAGGCCGGTTTTAACAAGTTGGATGCATCCATAGATCCCTCGGACGCGCCCGCGCCAACGATGGTATGCATTTCATCAATGAACAGAATGATCTCGCCATCAGAAGACGAAACTTCCTGTAACACGGCTTTCAGCCTTTCTTCAAATTCACCGCGATATTTGGCCCCGGCAACCAAGGCCCCCATATCCAGCGCCATAACCTTTTTCTGGCTCAGGCTGCCCGGCACATCACCGTCTATGATCCGCAGGGCTAAACCCTCAACAATAGCGGTCTTGCCCACCCCCGGCTCCCCAATCAGCACCGGGTTATTTTTCCGGCGGCGGGATAAAACCTGTATGGTACGGCGGATTTCCTCGTCCCGGCCAATAACCGGGTCGAGCTTGCCGTCCTGGGCCGCCTGTGTCAGGTCCAGCGCATATTTGCCCAGCGCATCATAATTATCCTCCGCCGAGGCACTGGACGCGGTCCGGCCTTTGCGGATTTCATTGATGGCCGCGTTAAGATTCTGCGCGGTCAGCCCCGCAGATTTCAGAATTTCCGCAGATTTGGTATCCTTGGCCAGAACCAATGCCAGCAACATGCGCTCAACGGTCACATAGTCGTCGCCGGCTTTTTTTGCGATTTCCTCGGCATTTTCAAACAGGCGCGCGGTTTCCGGGGCCAGATATAACTGTCCCGCCCCGCTGCCTTCAATTTTTGGATAGCCAAGAACTTCCTGTTCCACGGCCCGAATAGCCGCCTTGGCATCGGCCCCGGCGGCGGTCATTAAATTGGCCGCAAGCCCCTCATCATCTTCCAAAATTACTTTCAGAATATGCTCGGGCGTAAAACGCTGGTGACCTTCCCGGATGGCATAGCCCTGAGCTGATTGAATAAAGCCCTTGGTGCGATCCGTATATTTTTCAAAATCCATATCCCACTCTCCTTCACTGGATGTATAGGTCATATATAGTGTGATATTAATACCACACAAGAGGACATGGAGATTATGACAAAAAAAACCGGACTTAACAGTCCGGCCTTTATTTTCAATTCGGTATAATCAGGCTTCTGCCTCTGTCTTTACCTTTGCTGGACGCCCGCGCCGTTTTTTTGGCGGGGGAGGTGTCTCTGCCTGTTCTTCTGCCTTTTCTTCAGGTTTTTCTATGATTTTTTCTTCTTTGGCTTCTGCTACAGGGGCCACTACCTTCGGTTCGGCTTTTGGCTCTGCTGGTTCTTGGACAGCCTGTTCAACAGAGACGGCATTGGCCCTTTGTTCGGCCTCAATCTCAGCCTTTCTGGCCCGTTCCTGTTCCCGCTTTACCTGTGCGGCAGCTTCGGCGGCGGCGAATTCCGCGTAAATGCGGTAATAATGATCCGCATGCTGGCTGAGGGCTTCAAATTCAAGCCGGTCCGTAGCACGCTTTTCCTGTGCCAAGGCTTTATATTTCTCATAAAGCTGTTTGGCGTTACCACGCAAGCTACCCGCCGGACCCCGGCTGTCCACCTGGCGGGTCGGGGAATTGGGCTGTTGTTGCTGACGGCCTGAATTATGGCGGCCTTTGTTATTTCTTTTCTGATTATTATGCTGGTTAGACTTGTTATGCTGACCAGAGCGACCCTGCCTGTTATGCCGGGGATTTTGGTTTTGTTTCATGAAAACAACGCTAAATAAGGGCTATTCTATACATTTTTCGTTGGCCCTATCCGGGCAAACATTCTGTATGACAGCGGTTACTTTTTCAAATATAAAAATATCTGGGGTTATGTTGCCGGGATATTATTTTCAATAATCCTCCCGGACCCTTCGCTCCTCAAGGAGCAAGCACACTCTACCCTCATCCCCCCGAAATGCCAACATTATTTTTCAGATTCGGGCCTTTTTTCAATAATTCAAGGCCACACAGCGGTCCCGTCCGGCTAAATCCTGTATAATGCGGATATTACACGCCAGACTTTCGCGAAAAATTTCCGTCACAGGGCCCCCTTGAGCATGACCAATTTCCAGAAACACCTTTGTTCCCGGATGAGAAATACCCGGCAATATTTTTACCAGCTTTTTATAATCCGCCAGTCCGTCATCCCCGGCAAATAAGGCCTCGTGGGGTTCATAGTCCCGCACATCCTTTGAGAGGAACGGCGCCTCCTCATAAGCGATATAAGGCGGGTTACACAGAATAATATCAAACCGCGC
>DRKK01000142.1 GCA_011051815.1 Sphingomonadales bacterium
AAAAAGATTAAAGGGATAACCATGTTAAAGAAATTTTTGGCTCTAGTCATCGCGGTGACGTTTGTTTCGGTTGCACAGGCAAAAGACGACCATTCCTATGCCAATCTGGATCAGGTGACCAGCACGCATTTGACCCTTGACCTTACGGTGGATTTTGACCGCAAAGTCCTGCGCGGTTTTGCGGAATATGACATCCGGCGGTTGGTGCCGGAGGCGGGGGAATTTATCCTCGACACCCGCGATTTGACCATCAGCAAGGTTGATGTGATGGGTGATACATGGCAACCCGCGCTTTTTTCCGTGGCCAAGGCAGATGAGATTTTGGGGTCAAAACTGACCATCACTTTGCCCAAAAAGGCCAGCAAGGTTCGCATATATTATACCACAAGCCCCGGCGCATCGGGCCTGCAATGGTTGACGCCGGAACAGACGGCGGGCAAGAAATATCCCTATCTTTTCACAGAATCACAACCGGTTCATACCCGGAGCTGGATCCCCATACAGGATACGCCCGCCCTGCGTCTGACCTATTCGGCCCGGATCAGAACCCCGAAAAACTTGTTCGCTGTGATGAGCGCCGAAAATAACCCAAAGGCAGATCGTGATGGGGATTACAGCTTTACCATGCCCCATAAAATTCCGCCCTATCTGGTGGCTCTGGGGGTTGGTGATTTGCATTTCAAGGCTATGGCGGGCAATACGGGGATATATGCTGAGCAATATATTCTGGACGCGGCGGCGGCTGAATTTGCCGATACTTATAAGATGGTCAAGGTTGCGGAAAAATTATATGGCCCCTATCAATGGGGCCGTTATGATATTCTGATGATGCCGCCCAGCTATCCCATGGGGGGCATGGAAAACCCCATGCTGAGCTTTATCACGCCGACGGTTATCGCCGGGGACAAGAGCCTGGTGGGCCTGATTGCCCATGAGCTGGCCCATAGCTGGTCCGGCAATCTGGTCACCAACGCCAACTGGAATGACCTGTGGTTAAATGAAGGCATGACGTCATATGTGGAAAACCGCATTATGGAGGAAGTCTACGGCCCGCGCCGGGCCATGATGGAAAAAGCCCTGTCCGCAGAAGGCCTGAAGCGTGAGCTAAAAACGCTGGCCAAGCGGGATACGTCCCTTCATGCGGACCTGAAGGGCCGGGACCCGGATGCGGCTTTTTCCGACATTCCCTATACCAAGGGCCAGCTGTTCCTGATTTATCTGGAGGAAAAATATGGCCGGGCGGCGTTCGATCCTTTCCTGAAGGAATATTTTATCTCTCACGCCTTTCAGAATATAACCTCGGCAGAATTCATTGCCTATCTGAAAGAAAATCTGATGGACCCGCACCCCGGTGTGGTCAGCATGGCGAAAGTTAAAGAATGGGTTTACGGCACCGGCATGCCCAAAGACGCCCCCAACCCGACCTCTGATGTCTTCGCCAAATTACAGGCACAGCAAACAGCATGGCTGACCGGGAAAATGACCTTGAGCGATATGTCAACGGCGGACTGGACGGTTCATCAATGGCTGAATTTTATCACTAATTTGCCGGCGGACCTGCCGCTTGCCAGAATGGCGGAATTGGACAAGGCTTTTGACCTGACAAATTCCCGCAATAACGAAATCGCCCACGCGTGGCTGTTACAGGGTTTGCGTCATGGTTACAAGGCCATCACGCCGCGCCTCAGAAGCTATTTACCGTCCATTGGCCGCCTGAAATTGATCCGGCCTCTTTACAAGGAATTGGCCAAAACCCCGGCAGGCCTAAAGCTGGCGCGTGAGATTTACACCCCCGCCCGCCCCGGATACCACCCCTCCGCCCAAAAGGTGCTGGACAAGATTTTAAACGGTAAATGATCGTTCAGTTTGAAACTTTCCCGGACCGGACTCCAATCCGAACGTAAGTGAGGCAAGGCCAAGGGCCGCCCGAGTTAATACGAGGAGGGGGAGCACCCACGGTGCGGGGGAGCATCCCCCCTATATTAAAAAGATGACTTTCCCCTCTCATCCCCCTATGAACAACAGATGACCAAGCAAACAGACATACATAATCCCGAATGGGTCCGGACACGCATGCTGCGGCAGTTTTCGGAACTGTTGCGCCTGTCTTTTCCTGTGGTTCTGCAACGGCTGGGCATCATGACCATGGGTATCGTGGATACGGTCATGGTGGGCCGTTTTTCCGCACAGGAACTGGCCTATCAGAGCATCGGCTACGTGCCGGTGATGACGGTGATCGTCATTTCCATCGGCCTGATGATGGGCACCATGGTGCTGACCTCCAATGCCTTTGGGGCAGAGGAGTATGAAAAATGCGGCCGGATCTGGCGGCGGTCTTTGCCTTACGGCTTTGCCCTTGGCATGGTCGGCTTTGCGGTTTGTATGTTTGGGGAGAGCCTGTTGCTGTTGCTGGGCCAACAGCCGGAGATTGCGCGCGGCGGCGGGGCGGTGATGCGGGCGGTGGCCCTTGGTATTCCCATGACCACCATCATGCTGGCCAGCACGTTTTTTCTGGAGGGGATTAACAAACCTCTGCCGGGGATGATTTTCATGTTGTTGGCCAATCTGGTGAATATTTTTTTCAACTGGATGCTGGTTTACGGTCATTTCGGGTTTGATCCCATGGGGGCGGTGGGCTCGGCCTGGGCCACGACGATCGTTAGAACATTTCTGGCCGTGGGCCTGATCATCTATATTTTCAGAATGGCGGACCATGGGAAATTTGGTATCCGGGCTAGTGTGGATTTACGCTTTCATAAGTGGAAAAGATTGCGCCATATCGGTTACGGCGCGGGCCTGACCAATGGGGCCGAGCATATGGGGTTTGCTACATTGGAGGTTTTCGCGGGCTGGATCGGGCCATTGACCCTGGGGGCTATGGCCATTGCCTTTAATGTTTATGGCATCCCCTATATGATCGCTTACGGTATCGCCGGGGCAACGGCGGTCCGGGTCGGGATTGCGCTGGGCCGCAAGGATCACAAGGACCTGTTGCTGGCCGGGACTTGCGGTATTTTGCTCAATTTTCTGACCATGGTGCCTTTGCTGGCCATCCTGTTGATTTATCCGGAGAAAATTGCCGCCTTCTTTACCCATGAGCCGTTGCTGGTCGCGGCGACGGTGCCGCTGATTATTCTGACGGGCTGGATGCTGTTATTTGACAGTATGCAGACGGTGATCGGCAATGGCCTGCGCGGGCGGCGGGATGTGTGGCTGCCCACGGCCCTGTATTTTTTCAGCTATATTATCGTGATGATTCCACTGTCTTATATTTTAGCCTTCCCGATGGGGCGCGGCGCAATTGGCCTGTTTGAAAGCACGGTGGTCGCCAGCCTTATTTCATGCGTTCTGTTGACCGTGCGCTTTTATGGCCTGTCATACGGCGATTTCAAGCGGTCTTGAGGCGGTGAGAGCCGCCTGTGCCTTGCGCGCCCGTCTGCGCACGCGCAGATAATAAAGTGTCGGCACGAAAATCAGCGCCAGCAGGGTCGCCCCCACCATGCCGCCGGAAATGGCGGTGGCCAGCGGCGGCCACATGCCCCCGCCCCATATGATCAACGGCATAAAACCACCGATAGTGGTCAGGGTGGTGGAGATGATATGGCGGGTTGC
>DRKK01000143.1 GCA_011051815.1 Sphingomonadales bacterium
ATTTGGGGTGAGAATAAAACCAGATTAGGACTTGTTTACACGGGTCGTTCTGGTCGGAATTTCAGCTATATCTTTAATGGAACAGGTACATTCGGCGGTAGTATCCTTGCGGACCAAGCAAGCCCTGACAATCCGGGACCAAACCTTTTCTATGTTCCATCAGGACTTACTGATTCACTTGTCACAGGTGATCCAGCCTTCCTTGCCAGCCTTGATTCCACAATTAGCGGCGATTCTTGTCTGTCAAAATATCGTGGCGGAATCATTCCGCGAAACGCATGTAACACGGGCTGGGTAAACCAGATCAACATGCATTTCTCTCAGGAAGTTGAAGTCGTACCGGGCCATAAAGTTGAGTTTATCCTAGACATTGAAAATCTGGGTAATCTTATCAATAGTAACTGGGGACGGCTTGATGCTATTTTCCAACCTTCAAACGTACCATTGGCTGACGTTGCCATTAGCGGCGATGGCTCGCAGTATGTCCTGAGCCCTTCTGGTTCAGTAACAGCTACGGCGGCTAATCCTAACATAGCACGTATACCATCTGCCTACCGGATTCAGTTTGGTATCCGTTATAAATTCTGATCACGGGGATAATCAACAGAAAAGGGCGGCCTCACAGCCGCCCTTTTTTTTATGCAGATAACCGTAGCTTAAGGCATAAACCATAGGAGCACGAGTTAACAACCCGTCGGTATCTATAAATCGCCTAGCGTTTAACCGCCGTGGGCGCATTCGCCGCCGCGATCTTTTCCAGTGCCTTGAACATGGGCTGGAAGGCCGGACGTTTGACATAACGGCCTGTCCCCTTCTCCGCCATCACCTCACCATCCTTATAGCGCAATATGCCGCCGCTGATGGTGTGGGAGGCAAGGCCCGTCACTTCCCGGCCCTCAAAGATATTGAAATCCACATTCTGCTTGTGGGTTTTGGCCGAAATTGTCTTGCGCGCCGCCGGGTCCCAGACCACGATGTCCGCATCGGCACCTACACGCACCGCCCCCTTGCGCGGATAAATATTGAAAATCTTTGCCGTATTTGTGCTGGTGACAGCGACAAATTCTTCCATGGTCAGCTTGCCGGCCCCCACACCATAGGTCCAGAGAATAAAAAGCCTGTCCTCTACCCCGCCTGTCCCGTTGGGAATCAAGGTAAAATCATCCTTACCCGCCGCCTTCTGATCGGCACAGAAACAGCAATGATCAGTGGCCGTGGTCTGAAGACTGCCCGATTGCAGACCTTTCCACAGGGCCGCCTGATGCTCTTTCGAACGGAAAGGCGGCGACATCACATGAGCCGCCGCTGTCTCAAAATCAGGATGGCGGTAAACACTATCATCAATCAGCAAATGCCCGGCCAGAGCCTCACCAAAAACCCGCTGACCATTCCCCCGCGCCCGAATAATCTCATCCAAGGCATCCTTGGTGGATACATGGACAAGATAGAGCGGCACACCGATGACCTCAGCCAGTCGAATGGCCCGGTTGGCGGCTTCGCCCTCTGCGGCCGGGGGACGGGACAGGGGATGGGCTTCCGGGCCGCTCATGCCACTGGCCAATAATTTCTGTTGCAACTGAAAGACCATCTCGCCATTTTCCGCATGGACCGTCGGCATGGCCCCCAATTCCAGTGCGCGGGTAAAGCTGTTATAGAGGATTTCATCATCGGCCATGATGGCCCCCTTATAGGCCATGAAATGCTTGAAGCTGTTAACGCCCTCCTCAGTCACCAACGTCCCCATATCCCGGCCCACGCTATCATCCCACCAGGTAACGGCCACATGAAAGCTGTAATCGGCGCAGGATTTCTCCGCCCAGCCACGCCATGTCTGATAGGCCTCCATCAAAGGTTGCTGGGGGTCTGGAATGACAAAATCAATGATCATAGTGGTCCCGCCCGCAAGACCCGCCGCCGTACCGGTATAGAAATCCTCTGACGCCACGGTCCCCATGAAAGGCAATTGCATATGGGTGTGCGGGTCGATGCCGCCGGGCATGACATATTGGCCGCCCGCCTCAATGACCTCTGCATCAGACGGCACATCCAAATCAAGCCCCACGGCCTTAATCACGCCGTCCTCCATATAGACATCGGCGCGTTCGCGCGCGTCCGCATTGATAACCGTACCACCACGAATAAGAAGGGACATGGATTTTTCCTTTATTGTTTTCCGGATTTTTTTCCGGCAAAGATCAGATACAGCCCGCCCGCCACGATGACGCCAACGAACCATGCGTAACTATACAACGTATCAAAGATATCGGGAACTGTTTCTATCATGCCCGCCGCATGAAGGAACCCGGGCAGATTGGGCAGAACCCCGATGATCATCGCAAACAGCCCCGCCATATTCCAGCCCTTATGCGCCCCGTAAATGCCGTCATGGCGGAACAGGTCATCCACCTTCAGGTCACATTTTCTGAGCAGGAAATAATCGGCAATCAATATGCCCGCGATGGGCCCAAGCAGGGCCGAATAGCCGATCAACCATGTGAACAGATAGCCGCCGGAGCTTTCCAGTAGCTTCCACGGAAAAATGGCAATGCCGACCCCGGCGGTAATATAACCGCCCATTTTAAAGCTTATTTTCTGAGGATTCAGATTAGAAAAACCATAGGCCGGGGCCACCACATTGGCCGCAAGGTTGGTGGTCAGGGTCGCGACAATCAAGGCCGCCAGCGCCACCACAACGCCCATACCGCCCATACGGCCGGCCAAAGCCACCGGGTCCCATATGGCCTCGCCATAAATAGTGACCGTGGCCGATGTGACCGCCACCCCGATAAAGGCAAACAGAGCCATAGGTAGGGGCAGGCCGATCATCTGGCCGATAATCTGATCTTTCTGGCTCTTGGCAAAGCGGGTGAAATCGGGAATATTGAGGGCCACCGTGGCCCAGAAACCGACCATAGCCGTCAGCCCCGCAATGAAGGTGCCCAGAAACTGACCTTCTTTTGCCCCGCCCGGGCCAAAGGCCGAAGGCGTGGACAGCATGACCCCGAAACCGCCCGCCTGCACGTAGGCCCAGGCCAGCAGGGCAAGGCCCATCAGGATCAAAAAAGGCGCGGCATAAGTTTCCAGCCAGCGAATAGATTCCGTCCCGTTCCTGATGAAAAACAAATGGATAGCCCAAAAGCCGAGAAAGCTGAGAAACTGGCTGATGTCAATGCCCAGAAACGGCAAGGGCGACCCCTGAAAAGCATTATCGGACAAGCCGTTGAGGATCACATAAATGGCTGAGCCACCGACCCATGTCTGTATGCCGAACCAGCCGCAGGCCACAAGCCCCCGCGCCAATGCCGGAATACGCGCCCCTCTGGTGCCAAAGGCCGAACGTAGCAACACCGGGAAGGGTACTCCGTATTTGGCCCCCGCATGACCAATCAGGATCATGGGCGCCAAAACAATCAAATTACCCAGCAAGACCGTAAAAACCGCCTGTCCCCATGACATGCCCTCGGCAATCAATCCAGCGGATAACATATAGGTCGGCACGCAAACCACCATGGCCACCCAAAGGGCCGCATAGGCCTTCCAGTCCCAAGTGCGCGTGGCGGCCGTTGTCGGCTCAAGATCACTGTTCCACAGGTCTGCGTCGTAATTTTTCATCTGGGCCTCATATATTTATATCATTCCACGCGGGTCAGGGGACCATAGGTTTCCGGTCTGCGATCACGGAAGAATTGCCACTTGTTCCGCACTTCCTGCACCATGCCCATATCCATGTCATGGATGATCAGCTCGTCCTTGTCCCGGCTGGCCTCTTTTTCAATCTGACCGCGCGGGTTTACAAAATAAGTTTGGCCGTAAAATTCGCCGATGTCCCACGGCTGCTCGCGGCCAACCCGGTTGATGGCCCCGATCCAGCAGCCATTGGCGGCGGCGGAGGCGGGCTGTTCCAGCTTCCAGAGATATTCCGACAGTCCGGCCACGGTTGCAGACGGATTAACAATATATTCCGCCCCATTCAGGGCCAGCGCACGCCAGCCTTCAGGGAAATGACGGTCATAGCAGATGTAAACACCCAGTTTGCAATAGCGGGTCTGAAACACCGGCCAGTCTGGATCACCGATCAGGTGCCGATGCCCGGCTTCCTGCGCTTTCTGGAAGACTGGATCAATTACGGCGAAAGCTATGACAA
>DRKK01000144.1 GCA_011051815.1 Sphingomonadales bacterium
TGATTAAAAATCTGATGGACCTATTCATAATCTTTACCTTAACCGTTACCCCTCTCCACAAGAGATACTATTAAGATAGTATGTTACCATCACGATTGCAAGAACCCCACGATATTGTGAACATCTTTTAATATGGGTTCCGAAATAATCCGTGCTTTCTCTGATCCCTCTTTAAGGATTTGATCAATATAGGTTTTTTCATCACAGAGCCGTTTCATTTCCTCTGTGATCGGCCCAAGGACAGAAACGCTTAATTCCGCAAGGTCCCGTTTAAAGGCCGCAAATCCCTGCCCGCCATATTCAGCACAAATATCCTCTGCCCGCCGATCGCTGAGGGCGGCAAATATATTCATCAGGTTTTTCGCTTCCGGGCGACCTTCCAATCCTTCAAGCGTTGTGGCGATCGGTTCGCTGTCGGTCTTGGCTTTTCTGATTTTCCGGGCAATGGTATCCCGGTCATCGGTCAGGTTAATGCGGCTGTTTTCTGACGGGTCGGATTTGCTCATCTTGGCATTCCCGTCCCGCAGGGACATTACGCGCGTGGCTTCCCCGAGAATCAACGGTTCCGTAATCGGAAAAAAATCCGTGCCGTAATCATTGTTAAACTTCTGGGCAATATCACGGGTCAGCTCCAGATGCTGTTTCTGATCCTCGCCCACCGGGACATGGGTGGCCTTATAGAGCAGAATATCCGCCGCCATCAGGTCAGGATAGACATAAAGCCCCACACTGGCCCGTTCCCGGTTTTTGCCGGCCTTTTCCTTGAATTGGGTCATGCGGTTGAGCCAGCCCATACGCGCCACACAGTTAAAAATCCACGCCAGTTCCGCATGGCCCGGCACCTGTGACTGATTGAAAATAATACATTCTTTGGGATCAATGCCGCTGGCGATCATACCCGCCGCAACCTCACGGGTCGCGTCCCGCAATATGGCCGGGTCCTGCCAGACGGTAATGGCATGAAGGTCAACAACGCAAAAAATGCTCTCATATGTTTTTTGTAACGTCACCCAGTTACGAATAGCCCCCAGATAATTGCCGAGGGTTAAATTGCCAGAAGGCTGAACACCGGAGAAAATGCGTTGTTTGAAATCAGTCATTGTTTTTCTTCCTTGAGAATATTTTGGACATATTCCATTTGTTGATCGTATTTGAGCTATATTTCTCACACTATAATAAAAAAAGCCACAAATAAAAAAAAGCCACTCTGAAAATCAGAGTGGCCCAAGTTTAGGGAGGAAACGCCCACGAAGGGCTAGAGAAATACTCCTACACCAAGAGCATCCTCTCCTCTATATTTAGGCCTAAAGCTTATGAAATCAAGGGAAAAATTGTCTTTATTTTACAATGCCTTAGCTTTGACATGAAAAGCACACTGTGTCTTTTAAGCAACAGTATAAAAAATGCGGAAAAAGGTAATATATTCAAGGATATATCTCCTTTTTAGCCCTAAAGAAGCATTTTTGTCACATCTTCTCACGACTAAAAAAATATTTGGAAAAGGGGCTAAAATCAGAATTTATTGATGCCTTAAACAGAAAAATTACCCCGATTCACTAAAAAGAAATCAACTGACCCCAATCAGATCAAAGGTTACTGCAGCCCAGAACAGGCCCCATACCACAAAGGTTATTCCGGTGGTAATCAGCATTTTTCGGCCAATATTGGCCTTGACCGGGGCCCCGGGTTCAATGCCATCCTCATAATCCTCGCCGCTTTCATGCAAGCCCTGAATACCAAAGGGCAGAACCATAAAAAAGATCAGCCACCAGCAGACAAAAAAGACAACAAGATGATTAGCTATGGTCATGTCTATACCTCTTCCAATTCGACGAGTGTGCCGCAAAAATCTTTGGGATGTAAAAATAAAATCGGCTTGCCGTGAGCGCCTATTCTTGGCTCGCCGGAGCCTAATATGCGCATGCCAGCCGCCAGAAGCCTGTCCCGCGCCGCGTGAATATCGTCGACCTCATAACAGATATGATGAATGCCGCCGGATTTATTCTTGGCCAGAAAACCCGCAATAGGTGAATCATTCCCCAAGGGGTAAAGCAGTTCAATCTTGGTATTGGGCAACTCCACAAAGACCGTAATCACGCCGTGGTCGGGTTGCTCCGTAGCCTCTGAGACTTTGGCGTCCATCACATCCCGGTAGAGCGACACCGCCGCCTCCAGATCATTCACCGCAATGGCTACATGGTTTAATTTTCCGATCATACGTCTAGTTTTCCTCTATCCGGGTTATGGTGACCGTGGTCACGGGGCCGGTTTCCTTGCCGGTATATACCTTTGCCGCCTTGCGGGCGGCAGCGCGGGTCGCTTCACCCAGCCTGTTATCTTCCGTCCGCTGTTTTGTTGTCAGCTTGCGGACCGCTGTAAAGATGGCTTCTATAATAACCGTCTCAAAATTATCTATCCCTGCTTCTGGATTACCAAGGTTTATGATTTTCGGCGCCGCCAGAAATTCACCCGATCCATCAACCGTCAGGGCAATAACCAGAGCGCCGTTATATAATATCCGGCGGCGGGTGACAATGGCTTGATCTTCTGCCGGAATTAAAAAATGCCCATCAAGAGCAAAGCGGCCCACATCGGTATATTCCACGATCTGTGCCGGACCGGGGGCAAGACGAATCAAAGTACCATTACGGGGGACAATAGTTTCCCGAATACCCGATGCGCGGCCAAATTCCGCCTGTTTTTGCATATGACGCAGCTCGCCATGAACCGGCACCAGAATATCGGGCCTGATCCAGTCATACATCTGTTTCAGTTCGCTCTGCCCCGGATGGCCGGACACATGGACAAAGGCATCCTTTTCCGTAATCACCTCGGCCCCCATATCCACCAGCATATTATGGAGCCGCCCGATCGTAATCTCATTGCCCGGTATGATCTTGGAGGAGAAAATCACCGTATCGCCCCGTGATATAACCAGATCCCGATTGTTACCCTCGGCAATGCGCATGAGCGCCGCCCGCGCCTCGCCCTGACACCCGGTACAAATATAGAGAATTTTCTCGTTGGGCAGATAACCCGCATCGCGTTCATGGACCATATTGGGGAAATCTTTTAAATATCCCGCTTCCCGCGCCGCCGCCACATTACGTTTCAGGGACCGGCCCACAAGGCAGATCTCGCGCCCGTTCTGCCGCGCCGCCTGTGCCAATGTATCCACCCGCGCCACATTGGACGAAAAGGTTGCGCAATAAACCTTACCCTTTTTTTCCGACAATATGCGGGTGATATTTTCCCGCACCTTGCTTTCAGAACCGGAAGCCGTCGTATTAAACACATTGGTCGAATCGCAGACCAGTGCCAGAATCCCCTCATCCCCCACCTGTCTCATACGGGCAGCATCAGTTTTCGCCCCGACCAGCGGGTCCGGGTCCAGTTTCCAGTCGCCGGTATGAAAGATCGTCCCGGCCTTTGTCGTAATCCGCACCGCATTTGGTTCCGGTATGGAATGGGTGAGCGACAGGAAATCCACCGTGAAGGGCCCAACCTCTACCCGGCCCTCCAGGGGGACCTCTATCAAAGGCACCTGATCCA
>DRKK01000145.1 GCA_011051815.1 Sphingomonadales bacterium
CCTGAGCCAATCCGAACAGACCGTTACCTTGAATATCATGCAACTGTTTTTTTTCAGTCTGGATCCGACCCTGTCCGACCGGAAATTCCGCAGATTTGCCGCCCTTGACCCGGCCAGTAGCAACGCCCGGGATTTTGTCGCTATTGAGGATTGGGCCAACGACGGCAGCCCCCTAGCACCCGGCGTGGCCAGAGACTGCCTGAGCCATTGGTATCGGGACAATTTGCCCAATAAAAACCGCTGGTCAATTGGTGGCAAACTTATCAATCCGGCCCATCTCAACCTGCCCGGCCATATCATCACCCCCACCTCAGACCGAATCGTGCCTGCCGCGTCCGCGAAAGCACTTCAGGGGAAACTGCCCCGTTACCACCATACCACCATTCCCGGCGGTCATGTGAGCATGATTGCGGGTAAAGACGCCAAAACAATATTATGGCCTAAACTAGCCTCATACTTAAAATAATATTTCAATATTTCGTTTCAAAAAGAAACTATTGCAATATATTTTACCATACCCTATAGAAGGCCTTATCGATATTCAGGGCTGGATACTGTCAAAAAACTTTAACTTGCCTTTTTATGTTGCAGTGCAATATAATGGCGCATCGCGGGCGGCAGGCCTAGCTAAGTTTTCTGGCCGCCGCCTGACCCTGTTTATGCTAACATTCAAGGATTTTTCGTTATGACCGAAGTCGCTATTGTTTCCGCCCTGCGCACCCCTGTTGGATCTTTCAACGGCGCGTTAAGCAAAGTCCCGGCCCATTATCTGGGTGAGGTTGTTATCCGGGGTCTTCTGACCGAAACCGGCGTTGCTGCAGAGGATATTACCGAGGTCATTCTGGGACAGATATTAACCGCCGGATGTGGTCAGAACCCGGCGCGGCAGGCTTCTATCAATGCCGGACTGCCCATTGAAACAACGGCTTTCGGCATCAATCAGATCTGTGGCTCCGGCCTGCGGGCGGTGGCCCTTGGCTTTCAGGCCATCCAATGCGGTGATGCGGACATCATCATCGCCGGAGGGCAGGAGAGCATGAGCCAGTCACAACATGCTGCCCATCTGCGCAATGGCTATAAAATGGGTTCGGCGGAATTCAAGGATACCATGATCTGGGACGCGCTGACCGATGTTTTCGGCGGCACCCATATGGGCCTCACGGCAGAAAATATCGCCGAACAATGGCAGATCAGCCGCGAAGAACAGGATGCCTTCGCCGCCGCCTCCCAGAATAAGGCCGAGGCCGCACAGGAAGCCGGAAAATTCAAGGATGAGATCGTCACCGTCACCATTAAAAACCGCAGGGGTGATATAGAGGTCAGCGAGGACGAATATATCCGCAAGGGCGTCACCGCAGAGGGCCTGTCTGCCATGCGGCCCGCATTCAAGAAAGACGGCACCGTCACCGCCGCCAATGCCAGTGGCATCAATGATGGTGCCGCTGCCGTGATGCTCATGCGTGTCGCGGAAGCTGAAAAGCGCGGCCTGACGCCATTGGCCATTATCAAATCATGGGCCACGGCGGGCGTTGATCCGTCCATCATGGGAATCGGCCCGGTCCCCGCCAGCCGCAAGGCATTGGACAAGGCCGGATGGACCCTTGATGATGTGGACCTGATAGAAGCCAACGAAGCCTTTGCATCGCAAGCCTGCGCGGTGGGCAAAGACCTGAACATTCCGGCGGATAAATTAAACGTCAACGGCGGGGCCATTGCCATCGGCCATCCGGTGGGGGCCAGCGGGGCGCGGGTCCTGACCACCCTGCTCCATGAAATGAAACGCCGGGATGCGGGCAAGGGCCTTGCCACCCTGTGTATCGGCGGCGGCATGGGCGTTGCCCTGTGTGTTGAAAGACCCTGAAACTCTAACATAACCATTTTTAAGGAAATAAAATCATGTCTAAAGTAGCCCTCGTCACCGGCGGTACCCGTGGTATCGGCGCGGCCATATCGCTCAGCCTGAAAGAGGCCGGTTATACCGTCGCCGCCACCTATGCCGGAAACGATGAAGCCGCCGCAAAATTCAAGGAAGCCACCGGTATTGCGGTCTATAAATGGGACGTAGGCGATTTTGACGCCTGTGCCACAGGGGTCGCCAAAGTGGCCGAAGATATGGGCAATGTTGATATTCTGGTCAATAATGCCGGTATCACCCGCGACACCAGTTTCGGGCGCATGACAAAGGACATGTGGGACGCGGTTATGGACACCAACCTGACCTCCAACTTCAATATGTGCAAGGCAGTTTTTGACGCCATGCGGGCCAACGGTTATGGCCGGATCGTCTGTATCAGCTCCATCAATGGTCAAAAGGGCCAGATGGGACAGGTCAATTATTCCGCTGCCAAGGCTGGAACCTTTGGTTTTGTCAAGGCACTGGCCCAGGAAGGCGCGCGCTTTGGCATCACCGTCAACGCTATTGCCCCCGGCTATATCGCCACCGAAATGGTCAAGGCCGTGCCGCAGGACATCGTGGACAAAATCATCAAGGGCATCCCCCTGCGCCGCCTTGGCGAGGCCGAGGAAGTGGCCAAGGCCACCGCCTATCTGGTCTCCGATGACGCGAGCTTCATCACCGGATCGACCCTAACCATCAACGGCGGCCAATATATGGTTTAAACCTGCCCTGAAATCCGCTATCCTGCCCGCCATATCATAATGGCAAGGCAGGATAGATGTATCAGGATGTGGTTGAGCTTCGGGCTTTTTACCAGACGCGCCTCGGGCGGGTAACGGCCCGCCTGATCCGTCAACAGATCACGGCATTCTGGCCTGATATAAGTGGCATGGATGTGATGGGGCTGGGCTATGCCATACCCTATCTTGACGTTTTTCGCACCAAAGCCCGCCATGTGATCAGCATCATGCCCGCCGCACAGGGGGTCGTGCGCTGGCCCCGTCATAATGGCAAGCCTGAGAATGAAGGCAAACATCGGTATAAAGGCAATCTGACCGCCCTTGCCCGGGAAGGCAACCTGCCCCTGCAAGATGCTACCATGGACCGCATATTGATGGTTCATATTCTGGAGCATACGGAACAGAGCC
>DRKK01000146.1 GCA_011051815.1 Sphingomonadales bacterium
TCACCGCGAATCATCTGTTGTTTTCATATTACACAAAGAACTTTGTTTTTCAAAGTAATTTTATATAACAAGCGATTTACAGGTCTGAAAATAAGGCATATAAAGGCTTTCACAGATAATAATTCTTACCATGCGGGATAAAATCATGAAAATCAGCAGTAATTTTGATGCGGGAAATATTCAGGTTGTCGAGGCCGAAAACCCGGGAAATATCCGGCTTAAAATTCGCCATGACCATAATTCGGACTTTTATCAGTGGTTTTATTTCCGCCTGACCGGGGCCAAGGGGCAGCTTTGTGCCATGACCATCGAAAATGCGGGTGGGGCGGCGTATGTCGGCGGGTGGGATGGGTATAAGGCCTGTGCCTCTTATGATCGTGAGACATGGGAACGGGTTAGCACCCATTACCATGACGGCGAGATCACCATCCAGCATATCCCGGAAAGCGATTGTATCTATTACGCCTATTTTGCCCCCTATAGCATGGAACGCCATCATAGTCTGGTGTCGCAGGCCGCCGAAGATGACAAGGTCAGCTTGCATGTGATTGGCGAGACATTGGACGGACAGGACATGGACCTGCTGACCATCGGCGAGATGGCCGTGGGCCGCAAGGTTATCTGGGTCATTGCCCGCCAGCATCCGGGTGAGACCATGGCCGAATGGTTTGTGGAGGGGTTTCTGGAACGCCTGCTGGATGATGAGGATGCCTTGAGCCGCAGTCTGTTGGAAAAGGCGGTTTTTTATGTGGTGCCCAATATGAATCCGGACGGCAGCCGCCGGGGTCATTTGCGCACCAATGCGGGTGGGGCCAACCTGAACCGGGAATGGGAAAATCCGTCCGTGGAAACCTGTCCCGAGGTTTTTTATGTGCGCGGCAAGATGGATGAGGTCGGTATTGACCTTGTGCTTGATGTGCATGGTGATGAGGCCCTGCCCTATAATTTCATTGCCGCCTTTGAGGGGATTCCTGATGTGGATACGGCAAAGCTTGATTTGGCCAATGAGTATCAGCGGCATCTGATGCAGGCCAATCCAGATTTTCAAATGGCAGAGGGCTACCCAAAAGACGCACCGGGTAGCGCCAATATGACCATCGGCACCAACCAGCTGGCCCATCGGTTTCAGGCCGTTTCCATGACCCTAGAAATGCCGTTCAAAGACACAAAAGACAGTCCCGACGTGACCTATGGATGGTCACCTGAACGCTGCCGCAAACTGGGCCGGTCCAACCTCGACGCCATCGCGGCGGTGATAGACAGGCTGTAATTATTTTGCCTTGAGGCTTGCTCTGTCAATGACCTGCCCGTGCAGGATGATCTGATCTATGGCATCATAGGCTTCAATTGTTTCCAGCGGGTTTTTTGACATGAGCAATAAATTAGCCAATTTGCCGACTTCAACTGTACCGTATTTTTTATCTAGTCCGAAAAAACGGGCATTGGTGATGGTGGCACTTTTTAAAATATCCGGCAAGGACAGCCCCGTGTCTGCCATGCGGCTTAATTCAAGATAACCATTATAGCCGGGAATATTGGTGGCGAGTGGTCCGGAGGGCGTATCGGAACCGAATAGGACCCTGCCGCCATGGTCATAAAAATATTTTTGCGCCTGTTGCCCATGGCTCAGAACATTGTCAAGGCGGCGGACGATGTCATCGTCATTCATGTTTGTAGGATAGCCGCTGATGAGGTCATCTCTATACCAGTTGCCCTCTGGACGTTTCAACTGGTCTAGGTAAGCCGGGGGCAGGACAGTTGCCACCTGTGGGCGGTTCAGATAAGAATCATCAAATAAATCCCGAAGTCCGGCAATGGTTTGAAGACTGCCCATCTGGGCTACATTACGCGCGATCATCTGGTCAAGGATTCCCATCAGTTCTCGCGGCAACTGTTTTTCGTCGGCGAATTGGTCCCAATTCCATAGGCCATGGGCCACAGCATCTGTACCGGCTATTACGGCGGCGCGGGTGCTGTCATAGCTGTTGGCATGGATCAGCAGAGGCAAATTTTGTCTGGTGCTTTCTGCCCGAATCCGGGCAAGCATTTCTGCCGTCGGTACGGGCCATATGCTTTTGGAAAAACCGTCTTCATGGAATGTTTTGACGCAAATGCCACCGTTGTCTTTAACCTTTTGTACGGCATTTTTAACCGTATTATGCTTTTGGGTAATGCCTGGGGTATGGTTCTTTATGCGCGGGTCATATAGTTGGTTGGGAAAGATATATTGACGCGCCTCTCGTGGCACAAAGACCGCCGGATAGCCATCTTCAAGTATCAGGGCCTGTCCACAATTAAACAGGTCGGGATGAATTTCCTCTTTTTCAAACCGGTCAAAGCTCTCCTGATTGCCGTTAAGGTCTACAACGGTGGTAAAGCCGAAATAGAGGAAGCTCCGGGGTTGTTGGGCAAAATAAGCTTTTGTCAATTCCGGGTATTTTTCGCTTTGGGCAAAGGATAGTCCAGCTATTGTCCCCGTATGAACATGGCCGTCAATAAGGCCCGGCACTAAAAACTTTCCGGTACCATCAAGGAGAGTTGCGTCAGGTGTATATTTTACGGAATGTGGCCGGATAGCAGAAATTTTCCCGGCGCTAATAATAACATCTTTATTTTTCAGGATTTTTCCGTCAACAGGATTAATGACAGAGACATTTACGATCATTAAAGATACGGTATCCGGCTCAGCGGGGGCGCAGGCTGTGAGGAGAAAAAATACCAGAATTACGGGTTTAATAAAATATCTCATGGGCGGTTTTTCTCATATGTAAAGGGACAAGCTCTTCTATAATCCAATATATCAAAGATTGTCAATGAACCGTAAGTCGCGAGAAATATATAAGAATATTAGGTAGTTATCTCGCTATCGAAAGGAGGGCATCAAGGTCGAGGTGTTTTTCCAGATGGTCGGCCAGTTGGTTGAGCACATCCTGTGCCGCATGGTCATAATTGATGGCCTTCGTACTGCGGTCCTGAAACTGAGCCAGAAAGGCCGTGCGGAAATCATCTTCGGCGAACAGGCCATGCAGATAGCAGCCCGTCACCCGCCCGTCCGGCGATATGGCCCCGTCCGGGCCATGGGGCAAATTAAGCAGGGGCCGGGCGCAATCTGCCCCATTTGTTTCGCCCATATGCATTTCATATCCCCGGACAGTCATGTTCAGCGGGGCGTAGCGGCCCGTGATCTGGTCAAGCCGTTTGTCACCGGTAATGGTGGTGGTTACATCCAGTAGGCCAAGCCCCTTTATGGTGGTGGCTGTTCCTTCAATGCCCGCCGGGTCCGACAGGGTCCGGCCCAGCATTTGATAACCGCCGCAGATACCCATGACCCTGCCGCCCTGCCGATAGTAGCTCATAATATCAATGTCCCAGCCCTGCGCCCGCAGGAACAGCAGGTCGGCGATGGTTGATTTTGTCCCGGGCAGGATAATCAGGTCTGCGGCGGCGGGTATAGGCCGCCCCGGCGGGACCATGTCCAGAAAGACATCCTGTTCCATCTTTAAAGGATCAAAATCATCAAAGTTTGAAATGCGCGATAGCATGGGAACGGCAATATGAATATGTCCGCTCAATCGGTCCGGTGGCCGGGACAGAGATACCGCATCCTCGGCGGGCAGCATCGCCACAGCGGGCAGGAAAGGTACGACGCCGAAGGACCGCCAGCCCGATTCTTGTTCAGTGATTTTCAAGCCATCATCGAAAAGGGTGATGTCACCGCGAAATTTATTGATCAGGAAGCCCGCGATCATACGATGGTCTTCCGGAGCCAGTAATTTTTCGGTGCCGACAATGCTGGCAATCACGCCGCCCCGGTCTATATCACCGATTAGAATAACAGGGCATCCGGCTTTGGTGGCAAAGCCCATATTGGCAATATCATTCTGGCGCAGATTAACCTCTGCCGGACTGCCTGCCCCCTCCACAAGGATAAGGTCCGCCTCTTGCTTCAACTGGTTAAAACTTTCCATCACCGGGGTTAGCAGATTTGCTTTGGCCCCCTGATAATCCCGGGCCATATATTGTCCCCGGACCTTGCCATGCACCACGACCTGCGCCCCTTTGTCCGATTGGGGTTTTAGCAGAACGGGATTCATATGAACCGTGGGGGATACACCGCAGGCCAATGCCTGTAACCATTGGGCGCGGCCTATCTCGCCGCCGTCTGCGGTCACGGCGGCATTATTGGACATATTCTGAGGCTTGAAGGGCAGGACTTTTAGTCCCCGGCGATGGTAGGCCCGGCATAGGCCAGCCACGATCAGTGATTTCCCCACATCGGACCCGGTGCCCTGAAACATAATGGATTTGGCCATGGGGCGGGGTGTTCTTTCCTTACAGGGTGCCGGTCCAGCCCCCGTCAACGGTCAGGGTAATGCCGGTTACATATGCGCTCGCCCGGCTGGCCAGATAAATGGCGGCCCCGGCCATATCCTCCGGCTCACCAATCCGGCCCAGTGGCACCTGATCCAGCATCATCTGTTTATGACGGGCCAGAACAACCTTAGTCATCTCACTGGGAAAAGCGCCGGGGGCAATGGCGTTGACCGTGATATTGTCTTTGGCCAGACGCTTGGCCAGAACATGGGTCATATGAATGACGGCGGCCTTGCTGGCGGAATAGCTGTAGGTTTCAAATTGCGGCACCGACAGGCCATCGACCGAGGCGATATTTATGACCCGTCCCATAGAAGATTCTCTCAGCAAGGGCAGGAATTTCTGGGTCAGGAAAAACACGCTTTTCACATTGATGTCCATCACCTTATCCCAACCACTTTCCGGGAAGTCGTCAATGGGCGCGGCCCAAACCGCCCCGGCATTATTGACCAGAATATCAATCTTTTCTTCCCGCGCGGAAATCTCGCCGACAAATTTTTCAATGCCGGCAAGGCTGGATAAATCCGCCTGAAATGCAATGCAGTCGCCGTATTCAGACAGGGTCTCTGCGGTTTCTGTGGCCTGCTCTATGGTGCGGGAACAGATATAGGTCTTGGCGCCGTTTTCCACGAACCCCCGGGCAATCATGGCCCCGATGCCGCGCGATCCCCCGGTGACCACGGCAACTTTCCCGGCGATGTCAAACAGGTTTTTCACAGGGCGTCCTCCTGATTCTCCGGCAGGGCATCCTTGAAGGCCGCCAATTTGTTACAGGTATCGGTGATGCGCAGGATATGGGGAAAATCGTCCAGCGGGCAGTTAAACCGCTGGGCATTATAGACTTGCGGCACCAGACAAATATCGGCGAATGTGACCTGATCCCCGTGACAGAAATCCCCGGATGGCCCTCTTTCCAGCAGGATTTCAAAGGCCTTGAAACCTTCCAGAATCCAATGGTGATACCAGGCGGTTTTCTGCGCGTCACTGGCCCCAAATTCGCCGACGATATATTTCAGCACCCGCAGGTTATCCACCGGATGAATGTCACAGGCGATGATACCGGACAATTGGCGCACCCGCGCCCGGCCTTGGGCATCCTTGGGCAATAGGGCCGGATCAGGATAGGTCTCCTCCAGATATTCCAGCATGGCCATGGATTGCCCCATGGCTACATCACCGTCAGTCAGGTAAGGAACAAAGCCTTGTGGATTTTTCTTCAGATAGGCGTCGCTCTTATGCTCCCCGCCCAGAATGGACAGGGGGATATGGGTGCACTCCAGCTTTTTAAGGTTGATGGCGATCCGTATGCGGTAGGCGGTGGAGGATCTGAAATATCCGTAAAGTTCCATAGTATCCTGTCCCTCAGGCCCTAAGGCGTATATTGTTTTACTTTTTGATCAATGCGGCCAAAGATTGTTTTGCCATCGTTGTCCAGCATATCAATTTCAATCCGGTCGCCAAAGCTCATAAAGGGGGTGGATGGCTTGCCGTCAGCAATGGTTTCAAGGCAGCGTACCTCGGCCAGACAGCAGGAGCCGTCCTTGGAGCCTTTGTTGGATACGGTGCCGGAGCCAATGACCGTCCCCGCCATCAATGACCGTGACTTGGCCACATGATTGATCAGCTGGGTAAAGTCAAAGGTCATGTCAACGCCCGCATTGGGGCTGCCCACGGTCCGGCCGTTCAGGATGGCATGAAGGGGCAGGCTGACCTTGGTGCCGTCCCAGGCATCGCCCAATTCATCGGGGGTGACAAAGACCGGCGAAAAGGAGGTCCAGGGCTTGGACTGGTAAAAACCAAATTGCTTCGCCAGTTCGCCTGGAATGAGGTTGCGTAGGGAAACGTCATTGAGGATGGCCAGCAGTTTAATATGGCCTTTGGCGTCTTCCACACTAACCCCGGCGGGGACATCATCGGTGATCACGGCCACCTCGGCCTCGAAATCGATGCCCCAATCTTCTGATTCCACTTCTATATCATCGCACGGCCCGATGAAAGCATCGGATGCGCCCATATAGACCAGCGGATCAGACCAGAAGCTTTCCGGCAAGTCCGCGCCGCGCGCTTTACGCACCAATTCCACATGGGTTACGTAAGCACTGCCATCCACCCAGTGATAGGACCGGGGCAGCGGGGCCGCACAATCCACCGGGTTAAAGGGTGTGCTGTCAAGCTTTCCTGCATTCAGATCATCATAGAGTGCGCGCAATTTGCCTTCATTGGTTGCCCAGTCATCCAAAGCGGCCTGCATGGTGGGGGCAATGGCCTCGGCAGAGACATATCTGCTCAGGTCTTTTGATACGACAACAAGTTTTCCGTCACGGTCTTGTTTCAGGGATGCTAATTTCATTGGTAAATTCCATCTGTTTCAAATATCATTGTGAAGGTTTTTTTATTTTTTTCAATTTGTAATGACATTATTATAGTTACATATGAAACTTATTTCAAGAAATTAAAGTTATTAAGGAAAGTGACATATGGCGGACGGCAAAAATGATAAACTGGTGCTGGAGCGTTTTTTACCCTACCGGCTGTCTTATCTGACCAATATCATCAGCCGTAAACTGGCCCGGCTTTATTCAGAACAGTTTGACATCACGCCCCATGAATGGAAGGTGTTGGCCAATCTGTCCCGTCATCCCAATATTTCGGCGGCAAAAACCGGTGAAAAGACCGCCATGGATAAGGTGGCCGTCAGTCGCGCCATAAAGGGCCTGTGTGACAAGGGCCTGGTTCATAAAGTATTCTCAAGCGAAGACCGCCGCCGTTCGGTGCTTAACCTGACCAAAAAGGGCCGGGATATATATCATCAGATAGAACCGCTGGTGACCGCCTATGAGGACCGTCTTCTATCCATATTGGACAAGGATGAGCTGGTGCAACTGGATCATCTGCTGACCAAACTGACGGATCAGGCCAAGTCCTAATCTTGACCCTACCCCTCACTCTCATGAACGCAGCGGTCAATGATGTCGGATGTATCTTGCGGGAAATAATGATCGAACAGGGTGGCAATGGCCCGCAGGAACGGTTGGCCCGCCTTGGTGATCTGATAGCTATCCCCTTGCCGTTTCACATAACCCACTGCGCTTAATTTCTCAAGGTCGGCCCACTCCCGCGAGAAGTCATAACGGATGCCGTGTTGCGATGCGATAGCTTCAGGGTCAACGGCAAAATGGCTCATCAGGTGAGAGATCACATCCCGGATCATAATATCAAGGGGCGTTACGCTCAAACCACGCCGGGCTGGAATCTGGCCTGCGTCCACCATTTCGGCATAGGCTTTCAGGTCCGGGCTGTTCTGGGCATAGCCGCCGGGCAATGAGCCGATGGCAGAGGCGCCGAAACCGATCAGGGTGGTGGCCGGGTCGGCGCTATAGCCCTGAAAATTCCGTTTCATGCGGCCGTCATCACGGGCGATCAAAAGACTGTCCCCCGGCAAGGCGAAATGGTCAAGGCCAATGGCCTCATATCCGGCCTGCTGCAATTGCCCGCTGGCCAGATCAAACATGGCCTGCCGTTCGGCCTGTTCCGGCAGATGGTGTTTATCCATCATCTGCTGATGCTTTTTCAGCCACGGCACATGGGCATAACCGAACAGGGCGATACGGGACGGCTTGAAGGCCACGGTCTTGGCCACAGTTTCCGCGATGGTGCCTAAGGTCTGGCGCGGCATGCCGTAAATCAGGTCAAAATTAATGTTGGTGATCCCGGCCTCGCGAAACCAGCGCAAATTTTCCGCGATCAGCTCTTCTGACTGGATACGGTTGATGGCTTCCTGCACCGCCGGATTGAAATCCTGTATGCCAAGGCTGACCCGGTTAACGCCGCTTGCGGCATAGGCCTTGACCTTTTCCTCAGAACAGGTGCGCGGGTCAATTTCAACCGCGATTTCTGCTTCTGGCAACAGGTCAAAATTGGCCTTAACCCGGGCCATAAGCTCTCGGAACTGCGGCGCGGATATGATGGTGGGCGAGCCACCGCCAAAGTGGATATGGCTGATTTTTTTGCGGCCTGTGATTTGCCCGATCAGGTTAATCTCCGTCTTTAAAATCTCAAGATAGCGGGCTACAGGTGCCATGTTGTTGGATATTTTGGTAAAGCAGCCGCAGAACCAGCATAATTTCTCACAAAAGGGAATGTGAAAATACAGGCTGATCGGTTCCTCATCGGGCAGGGCTTTCAGCCAGCCTTTATATTGGGCCGGGTCAAGACTACCGAATTCCAGCGCGGTCGGATAGCTGGTATAGCGGGGCAGGCGGCGCGGTTTTTCTTCTGCCGCTATATTCTGTTGTGTTGTCATGGGGTTTCATATGCCATATCCGGCAGTAATAACCCTGACCCAGATCAAGAAATTTCAGAGCTTAAAGATTTTTTTCACATAAAGGCTTTATAGGCCATCAGGGTGAAGGTGTCCTTGATGCCGGGGATGGTCTGAACCCGGTCATTGATATAGCGGCCAATATCCTCATCCTCTTCCAGATGAAGCTTCATCATCAGATCAAACGCACCGGACACGGAATAGACCTCTTCGGTTTCTTCCAAATGGTCAACAATATACTCGGCAACGTCATAAACCTTGCCAAGGTCACATTTAATCTGTACGAAA
>DRKK01000147.1 GCA_011051815.1 Sphingomonadales bacterium
GGGCGGAACAGATAAACTGTTTTCTCTATAATTACTGATAGGGCATATCAGAAAATAAGGAAAATATTATATAATATTACTAATTTTCTATATATATTGTAATTATATTAAAAGTAAACCATAAAAAACTATATAAATATTATAACATCAGCGAGTTTATGACGCAAACGCAGACAATCACCCAACACAGCAGACAAAAGCGCAAGCCTGATTCTGCGGTTACGCCTATGATGGTGCAATTCCTGGAATTGAAACAACAGCATCAGGATTATCTGTTGTTTTACCGGATGGGGGATTTTTACGAGCTGTTTTTTGATGACGCGGTCCGGGCCTCTGCGGCGCTGGATATTACCCTCACCAAGCGGGGCAAGCATGATGGGGCGGATATTCCCATGTGCGGCGTTCCGGTGCATGCCGCTGAAAATTATCTGTCGCGCCTGATCAGGCGGGGGTTCAAGGTTGCCGTTTGCGAGCAGATGGAAGACCCGGCGGAGGCCAAAAAACGCGGGTCAAAATCGGTCGTGCGGCGGGATGTGGTACGGCTGGTAACGCCGGGTACTTTGACGGAGGAAAATCTGCTCAGCGCGCGTCAGAATAATTATCTGGCGGCGCTGGCCCGCTCACAGGCGGAATATGCGCTGGCGTGGCTTGATATTTCAACCGGCGATTTTCGGGTCAGCCGGGTGACGCCAGCCAATCTGGATGCGGAGTTATCCCGAATTCAGGCCGGGGAATTGATCCTGTCGGCGTCGGTGCTGTCAGCAGAGGATTTGGGCGACGGGCTGGCAGACTGGCAGTCAATATTGAGCCTTGTGGAAAGTCATAGCTTTGACAGTACTTTGGCGGAAAAAACCCTGAAGGAAAATTTCGGGGCCGCTATTCTTGAGGATATGGCCGGGGCTGGCCGGGCGGAGCTGGCCGCTTGTGGGGCCTTGATTACCTATTTACAGGAAACTCAAAAGGGCAAGATGCCCAAGCTGGCGCGGCCCATGGTTATGGGCACCGACAGCAGCATGATCATTGACGGGGCGACCCGGCGTAATCTGGAATTAACCCATACCCTGTCCGGGGAACGCAAGGGCAGTCTGCTTCAGTGTATAGACCGGACCCTGACCGGGGCCGGGGCGCGGTTGCTGAACGGCCGCCTGAATGCGCCATTGATGGATGTGCGCACCATAAATGCCCGCCTTGATCTGGTGGCGCATTTCCATGAGCATGAGGCCTTTCGTCAGAAAATCAGGGGGCTGCTCAAACGCTGTCCCGACCTTGAACGGGCCATGTCGCGATTGTCGGTGGGGCGGGGCGGACCGCGCGATCTTGCCATGGTTCGGGATGGTCTGATACAGGCGGCGGAGATCAAGGCGGTTTTTCAGGGCCATATGAGCCGTTCGGGCGGTGACCTTCTGTCCCTGCCCGGGGATATTGAACTGATTTTGGAGAATATGGGAACTCACGGCGAGGTCACGGATTTGCTCAGGCGGGCCTTGGCCGAAGAGCTGCCGACCATCATCCGGGACGGGAATTTCATTGCCAGAGGCTATCACGCGGCCCTTGATGAATTCCGGATGCTATCCAGCGAAAGCAAACGGCTAATCATGGCTTTGGAAGCCAAATATAAGGAGATGGCCGGGGTCAGTGGCCTGAAGGTAAAATATAACAATGTGTTGGGCTATTTTATCGAGGTCACGGCACTTCATGCAGATAAGCTGATGTCGCCGCCATTGAATGAGGAATTTATCCACCGTCAGACCTTGGCCAATGTGGTCCGTTTTAACAGTAGCGAGCTGGCGAAACTGGCCGGAAAGATCGGGCAGGCAGCAGACCGGGCCTTGGCGCTGGAACATGAGATTTTTGAAAAGCTGGTGGGTGAGGTGCTGTTGCGCTGGCAGGAGATCAGTTCGGCGGCAGGGGCCTTGGCCCGGCTGGATGTGTCCACTGCGCTGGCGGAACTGGCGGCGGAGAAACATTACGCCCGGCCCGTGGTTGATGACAGCCTGTGCTTTCAGGTGGAAAATGGCCGTCATCCGGTGGTGGAGGCAGCGCTGGAAAAAGGCGGTCAGGATCACTTTGTCGCCAATGACTGCAACCTTGATCCGGGCAACCGCCTGTGGCTGATCACCGGGCCGAATATGGCCGGGAAAAGTACTTTTCTGCGCCAGAACGCCCTGATCGCCCTGATGGCGCAAATGGGCAGCTTTGTGCCTGCGCGGTCGGCTCATGTGGGTATTGTGGACCGCCTGTTCAGCCGGGTCGGGGCGTCTGATGATCTGGCGCGCGGGCGGTCAACTTTCATGGTGGAGATGGTGGAAACGGCGGCAATCCTGAACCAGTCAACGGCGCGTTCGCTGGTGATACTGGATGAGATTGGCCGGGGGACAGCCACCTATGATGGTCTGTCTATTGCATGGGCGGCGGTGGAGCATATTCATGAGGTCAATAAGTGCCGGGCGTTATTTGCCACCCATTATCATGAGATGACAACCCTGTCATCGACGCTGGATGACCTCGCCTTGCATTATATGAAGGTCAAGGATTGGCAGGGGGAGATTATCTTCCTGCATGAAGTGGCGGCGGGGGCGGCGGATCGCTCTTACGGTATTCAGGTGGCCAAGCTGGCGGGTCTGCCGCAAGTGGTGGTTGAACGGGCGTCACAGGTTTTACACAGCCTTGAGGAAGGCGCGGACCGGGGTCAGAAGATTGACAATATGGCCGATGACCTGCCCCTGTTTTCCGCGTTGCAGGACAGGGTGAGGCAGGACAGGCCGCCGCAGGATAATCCGGCCCATAAGGTTACGGCGGCCTTGTCAGACATTCACCCCGATGAGCTAAGCCCCCGCGCGGCACTGGATATTCTCTATCAATTGAAGAAGTTGCAACAGGATGGTTAAAGTCAAAAAACACCGCCAGATTTTTAACCGCAAGAATTTTATGGCCAAACTGGATATTCTCAAGCAGGAAAAATCCCTGACCAATATTCGCCCGGCCCTGCTTGACCTGTTCAAAGAATTTTATCAGCGCGGGTTTGAGGAAATCAAACAACGCTGTCTGGAGGGTGAGGACGGTAAAACACTGGTCATAGCCCAGAGCTTTCTGACCGATGAAATTATCATTCAGCTGTATAATGTTACCACGGAATATATCCTGCCAGTGACGAACCGGACATTGGGTGAGAGGCTCAGTCTGGTGGCCATTGGCGGCTATGGCCGGGCGGATATGGCCCCCTATTCCGATGTGGATCTGTTGTTCCTGCTGCCCTATAAGCAGACGCCGTGGGGGGAGCAGGTGGTGGAATATATGCTCTATATGCTGTGGGATATTGGCCTGAAAGTGGGTCATGCGGTGCGTACGGTAAAGGAATGCATACGTCTGTCGAAACAGGATTTGACCATCCGCACGTCCCTGCTGGAATCCCGCTATATCTGCGCCGATGAAGAACTTTACGCAGAGTTTCAGGACCGTTTTGATACTCAGGTTATCAGTGGCACCGGTCCGGAATTTGTCGAGGAAAAACTGGCGGAACGGGATGCGCGCCATGTGAAGCTGGGCGAAAGCCGATATGTGGTGGAACCCAATATTAAGGAGGGTAAGGGGGGCTTGCGCGATTTGCAGACCCTCTATTGGATTTCCAAATATATTTACGGTGTCCACAGCGTGTCCGAGGTGGTGGAAAAGGGCGTTTTCTCCCGTAGTGATTACCGCCAGTTTCAAAAGGCCTATAACTTCCTGACCACTGTGCGCTGTCATTTGCATTATATCACGGGCCGGGCCGAGGAGAGGATCACCTTTGGCGTTCAGAAAATTCTGGCAGAACGGCTGGGCTATGTGGGTCGGGCGGGGCTGTCCGACGTGGAACGCTTCATGAAGCATTTTTTCCTGACCGCTAAAACCGTTGGTGACCTGACCCGGATTTACTGCGCCTATCTTGAGGATAAGCACAAGCGCAAACCGCGCCTCAGGATACCGAAATTTGGCCTGCGCAGCCGCACTATCGGTATTTTCCCGGTGGAGGGCAGCCGTATTTCCCTAACCACATCACAGTATTTCA
>DRKK01000148.1 GCA_011051815.1 Sphingomonadales bacterium
GGCGCGGCACTGGGCCAGACCGTCTTTGTCAAAAACGACCTGTCTCAGGTGAATTTCACCTTTGCCGACCTGTCCCGGGCTGATCTGGGCCGGGCCAACCTGCGCGAGGTCCGATTCAAGGACAGCCTGCTGTATCTGACCAACCTGCAACGAATCAATATAGGATCAGCCCGCCGCGACCTGATCGCTCAATTCTGTGCCAACCTCACCAGCGCCCGCGACTGGCAATATAGTTACCGCAAACCAAAATTCCTGTGCGGCGCCAAGGAACTGCCCGGAAAATATACGCTGGAAGAAAAAAAGTAGCCCCACCGCACGACAAGGCAAGGCCTAACAACTTTATTTTCATCTGTCACCCTGAACTTGTTTCAGGGTCCATGCCAAAAACATTTCATCGCCAGACAAATGGATGCTGAAACAAGTTCAGCATGACGAATTTTTGTGGCTCATTCAAATATAGTTAAAACTATGACTTTCTGTCTTTTAGCCGTCGTTGTCTGGTCCCCATGCCTACCAGTCCCCGGCGAAGGATTGCCATAGGGTGATGGCGGCCACCGCCGCTGTGTCGGCCCGTAAGATGCGTGGACCGAGCGTTACCGGCACCACATTGGCCTGCTGGCGAATCAGGGTGCGTTCCGCCGGGCTGAAGCCGCCCTCCGGCCCGATCAGGATTGCCCACTTCCGGGGCCGTTCCTGCCAGGCGTTCACTTCGTCAATGGCTTTGCCCACGGAGAAGCAATTGGGATCCTGATCACCTTCCTCATCGCAAAACATAATCAAACGATCCTCGGGCCACGCCATGAGCAGCTTGTCCAGCTTGATCATGGGCTCCACGGTCGGCACCGTAAAGCGCTCGCATTGTTCGGCGGCCTCAATAGCGTGGGCGCGGATTTTATCTTCTTTCAAACGGTCAAGGTTGGTGCGTTCCGTCAGCACCGGACGGATCAGGGACACGCCAAGCTCCGTGGCCTTTTCCACCATATAATCCAGCCGCGCCTTCTTGATGGGCGCAAACAGATACCAGAGGTCCGGTTCTGCCCGCTGAGCCATAATGTTTTCCCGCACCACAATGCTCGCCTTGCCCTTGCCCACTTTGACGATTTCCGCCAGCCATTCCCCGTCCCGACCATTGAACAGCAGGATATTGGCCCCGGCCTTGATCCGCATCACATTGACCAGATAATGCCCCTGATTACCGCTGAGCCAAAATTCCGCCCCCGAACAAAGATCATTTTCCACATAAAGCCGGGCTTTTATACTTTTAGACATGACATCCTTTTTCATAGCGTTTATGGCTATGATAATGGGTTAACACAATCAAGACAAATGACAAAAACCGAAAACAGAATAAAACATGCGCCGAAAGATACGGTGAAACAGGGATGGGTCAACCGCCTGTCGCCGGATTTCGCCTGGCCGTATCTGCAATTGATGCGGGCGGACCGGCCCATTGGCACGTGGCTGTTGCTGTGGCCCGGCCTGTGGTCCATTGCCCTCGCCCGGTCTGTCTATGGCACAGATTGGCTGACGACCCTTGAGCTAATGGCTTTCTTTGCGGTTGGGGCCTTTGTCATGCGCGGGGCGGGATGCGTGGTCAATGATCTGGCCGACCAGAAGTATGATGCCATGGTTGCGCGCACCAAAGGCCGCCCCCTGCCCAGTGGCCGGGTTAGCGTGCGGCAAGCTCTCATCTTTCTGTGCGGACTATGCCTGATCGGACTTGGCATATTATTGCAACTCAATGAGCTGACCATAAAGCTCGGGGCCTTGTCGCTCATTCTGGTGGTGATCTATCCCTTTATGAAACGCTTTACCTATTGGCCACAGATCGTACTGGGGCTGACCTTTAACTGGGGGGCGCTTATGGGCTGGACGGCTGTGGGCGGTGAGATTGGCTGGCCCGCCATTCTGCTGTACATGGGCGGGCTTTTCTGGACCTTGGGCTATGACACCATCTATGCCCATCAGGACAAAGAGGATGACGCCCTGATCGGGGTTAAATCCACCGCCCTGCGGCTTATGGAAAACACCCCCAAATGGTTGATCGTCTTCTATGGCCTGATGCTGGGCCTGTTTGCCGGGGCAGGCTATCTGGCCGGAATCGGACTCGGCTATTATCTGGGGCTTGGTCTTGTCCTGCTCCATATTACCTGGCAGATCAGAGTGCTGGATATGGATGACAGCGCAGGCTGCCTGAAATTATTTAAGTCCAACCACCATTTGGGTTTTATAATGTTCCTTGGCATCCTCGCCGGGCAAATATTTTAACTGCAAAGTAAAAACCGCAATCCGCTCTTGATTTCCTGACCATAATTGTGCAGGGTCTTCACACAAAATACGGTGTGTAAAGAATATCCAACCAAAATATAGAGGGAAGTATGACTAATATTTATCTAATGATCGTGGGGAGCGGCGTGTTAGCGCTGATTTATGGCATTTATGCCACGCGTAAAGTTCTGGCCTTTGATACGGGGAATGAACGGATGGAGGAAATATCCTCTGCCATCCGGGAAGGGGCGGCAGCCTACCTGAACCGTCAATATAAAGCCATTAGTATGGTCGGCGTCGTAGTCGCCATCGTGCTGTTTTTCCTTCTGGGCCTGCATGTGGCCGTGGGCTTTGTCGGCGGGGCAGTGCTGTCGGGGTTGGCCGGTTATGTGGGCATGAATGTATCCGTTCGTGCCAACGTGCGGACCACGCAGGCGGCGTCGGAAAATATCAACAAGGCTCTTGACGTATCCTTCACCTCTGGTGCCGTGACCGGCATGCTGGTGGTGGGCTTTGGCCTGTTGGGCGTTGCAGGCTATTATATTTATATGATCAATGCTGGTATGGATGTGCGGACCACACTGGAAGGCCTGATCGGCCTTGGGTTTGGCGCATCACTGATTTCCATTTTCGCCCGTCTGGGCGGCGGTATCTTTACCAAAGGTGCTGACGTGGGCGGCGATATGGTGGGCAAGGTTGAGGCCGGCATCCCTGAGGATGACCCCCGTAACCCGGCAACCATCGCCGATAATGTGGGTGATAATGTAGGTGACTGTGCCGGTATGGCCGCAGATTTGTTCGAGACATATGCGGTGACTATCGTGGCCACCATGTTGATCGCCTCCAGCGCCTTCGCGGCGGCCTCTGTTGAGAAAATGATGTTACTGCCCCTTATGATTGGTGCCTTGAGCATCATCGGCTCCATCGGCGGAACCTTCTTCGTCCGCATGAAAAAGGGCTCCGAGAATATCATGGGCGCATTGTATAAAGGCCTAATCTGGAGCGCGGTAATCTCTGCGGCCCTGATCTATGGTATGCTGAGCCAATCAAATTTCTTCGCGGGCATTCAAACCGCCGACGGTGGTGTGCTGACAGAAATGAGCATTTTCTGGTGCGTATTAACC
>DRKK01000149.1 GCA_011051815.1 Sphingomonadales bacterium
GGGACATCAGAACAGGATTACCATTTTATGGCCCTATATATTGATATACGCTTCTCCCGTACCACCTACCATCATGGTGTGTAATCCCAAACTGTGTATCATTAACGTTATAATATGTGATAATAAATGTAAAAAAAACACAAACTTATCTCAGAGGGAACAGTCCTCTCGTTATTAGATAATACCTCAAATCAAAAATTTGATATAATATTTTTTGAGTATGAAGCAGTTCAAGAAAATATTTACATAAGAACTGATATGGATTTTACCCAAGCAAACCTGTCCATAGTTGACAAATTACTTGCCTATACACATACCAGACAACAGCGCGTATGCTCACCTTATGGACGAGCCATTAAGAAAAGCCTTCGCTATATTTGGAATAACCCATTCTGGTGAACCACCACAAACTTAATAAAATTATAAACCCCGTGACGATAATTCATCATTTTCGCATATTTTTCAATTTTCGTTTTAACCCGATAGAAATATAATTCATATAATTCAATCAGTTAACATATTTTACCTCTGTTGGCATCATATTTGCTTTTATATATGATGAGGAATTATTAACAACAATATGGATGAGGATTATGAAAGCTGCCGTTTATTACGGGCCGGAAGATATTCGGGCCACCCAAATTGATGACCCTAAACTGGATGTCGCTCACGGTATGATGGTGGAAGTCACCGCGACCTCTATCTGTGGTTCTGATCTGCATCTTTATCGCGGGGCTTTTGACCCAATTCTGGAAAGAGGCCGGTCACAGGTTGGCCATGAATTAATCGGCAAAGTCATTGAAACCGGCGCTGATGTGGCAAATTTTACCCCCGGCGACCGGGTGACAATGGCCTATTCCTGTTCCTGCGGCGATTGCTATATGTGCAATGTAGGGCAGACAGCCCATTGTGAAACCACACAAAAAGCGGTTTACGGCTTTGGTATTCCGTTCGGCGATTTGAATGGCAGCCATGCAGAGGCCATGGTTCTGCCCCATGCGGACGCTCATGTGATCAAGGTGCCTGACAGCATATGTGATGCCGCCGCCCTGACCCTGTCCTGTAACCTGCCCTCCGCGATCATCGCCAATAAACTGGCCGAGATTAAACCGGGCGAAAAGGTGGCTCTGATCGGATGCGGGCCTACGGGCTTGATGTGTCTGGACATTATATTGCAAAAATCACCGGCATCTGTCGTTGCCTTTGACCCGGTGGCCCATCGGCGAGCTGTGGCGGCCAAAAAAGGTGCTATCGTACTTGATCCGGGCGCCGCAGACGTAAAGGAGCAGGCCCTGTCCCACTGTGAGGGGCGCGGCTTTGACAAAATTATAGAGGTGGTTGGCACACCGGAGTCCCTGCAACTCAGCCTAGACCTGATCAGGCCCGGCGGCACCATCGCCGCTATCGGGGTTTTCTGTGATCAGGAATTCAATCTGGTTCTGGCCGATGTATTCCTGCGGGATATCAGCCTGCATATGAATGGTTTTGCCAATGTACAGCCCTTCATGGCCGAAGGGTTATCCCTTATGGAACAGGGCATCATTTCACCGGAAGAATATTTCTCTCATGACTTTTCACTGGATGCTATTGACACGGCCTTTAAAACATTCTTTGATAAATCCGATAATGCGCTGAAAATGCTCATTCGCCCCTGATAAAAAGAGACTTTATGACCCAAAATAATCCAGAGGTTGGCCAGAGTATATCGACGGCTGGCGGCCGCGTAAATTACCATGACCAGGGAACGGGCGCGCCCGTTCTGCTCATCCATGGTTCCGGCCCCGGGGTGAGCGCCTGGGCAAACTGGCGCATGACCATAGAGGCCCTGTCCGTCCAAAATCGCGTCATTGCCCCAGATATTGTCGGCTTTGGCTATACGGAACGGCCTGATCATTTTGACTATAACATGACCAGCTGGGTCGATCATACCATGGGCTTTCTGGATAGTCTTGGTATCGAAAAAACATCTGTTGTCGGCAATTCATTTGGCGGCGCACTGGCCCTTGCCATGGCCATCAGGCACCCAAACCGGATGAATAAACTGGTCCTTATGGGCAGTGTGGGCGTGCCTTTCACCCTGACCGATGGGCTGGACAAGGTATGGGGCTATACGCCTTCTATCGAAAATATGCGGCAGCTTCTGGATATTTTTGCCCATGACCGGAATCTGGTCTCCGATGAGCTGGCGAAATTAAGATATGAAGCCAGTATTCAACCCGGCTTTCAGGAAAGCTATGCCAGCATGTTCCCCGCCCCGCGCCAGCAATGGGTAGAGGCCATGACCAGTCCCGAAAAGGATATTATGGCCATCCCCCATGACAGCCTGATCATTCATGGCCGGGAGGACAAAGTGATCCCACCGCAGAATGCCCACCAGCTGTTCTCACTGATCAAAAACGCCCGCCTTCATATGTTCGGCAACTGTGGTCACTGGACCCAGATTGAACATGCGCGCGAATTCAACCAATTGGTTGCCCATTTCCTCAATAACTAAAAAAAGGCCTGACATCATAAGATATCAGGCCTGAAGTATCCAGAAAGGCGAATTCAGATCGGGAGTATTATGTGACCTGACCACACCTACTGGTGTAGGATAAAGCCGTTGCTATTAAAAGAACCTGTCAAAATGTATGCCTTCCACATTCACCTTGTGCTTCATGGCCAGCATTTGCAATGTGGCCTGTAACATGGGCGGTGGGCCGGCAATGTAATATTCATAATTTTTCAGATCGTCCCCTAAAAGATTCTCCACAGATTCATGGATAAAGCCAACCGGCCCCACCCACATTCCGTTAGGATCCATTTCCGGCACTGAAATAGTCGAATGAAAGGTTATGCGATCCCCGAAACCGGGCAATAACCGCAGATAATCATCTCCGCAAATATCAGCAGGACCCCGTCCACCAAAGAAGAAGCGGATGCGTCTGTTTTGAAAGGCCGGATGATAGGCCGCCGCCGTAGCGATGGAAATCAGAGGGGCCAAGCCCGAACCGCCCGCAACACAGACAATATCCCGGTCTGTATCCTCACGGAAATAGGCCAGCCCATAGGGACCATCCAACGTGATTTTATCACCCTTTTTCAGATCATCAAAAAGATAGTCCGTACCAACACCGCCCGGCACCCGCTTGATAAGGAAACACCAGTCGCCTTCATCATTGGGCTGATTACTCATGGAATAGGCTCTTGGACCCTCCACCCCCGGCAACGTCATCAAGGCATATTGGCCCGGTATAAACGCGGCCTTCCCGTCTGATTTAAAATGAAATTCCCGTAA
>DRKK01000150.1 GCA_011051815.1 Sphingomonadales bacterium
CAGGGTCACCGCCTGTACCATACCGCCAATCCGGCCTGCATTACTGGTTGCTTCCGGCGCATCAAGGCCATTCGACATGCCCGCCTGAATAAGCCATGCGGACAGGAAGGTGCCGATCATCAACAGGTCGCCGCGCGCGATAAAGCTCTCGGAATAGGCTAGGGCCAGCCTGGGGTTGCCCCTTGCCGCGCTGAACCCTTGCTTCACTAATAGGGTAACCTTTTCTCTTTTCTTGGATTTTCCGGGTTTGCCGGGCTTCAACCCCATATAGCAAACCGCTGCCGTCATGACACATAGGCCCGTTGTTACCCAGAAAGTATAGGTTCCTGCCATTTCCGCCGAAACGCCCTTGCCGCTGAAATAATGTGGCAGTTTGCTGAGCAAAAAAATCATCATCATGGCCCCAAGGCCGTTTGCCCAGCCGCTCATGGCAGCCATAAAACCACGTGATCTGTTTTGCGGGTAATCCGATAAAACTGTCGCCATCATACCGCCAAGCGCCGCGGCCCCGACCCCCATGAAAGCCCGGAAAATCAACAGCATTTCATAGCTGGTCGCCAGAGGATATAAGGCAAATCCGGCCCCGACCCATAAAAAACCCAAAGCAAAAATCGGACGTCGCCCCACCTTATCAGACAGGGAGCCAAAAAACGGTGACACGGTCAACAGGGCAATCTCACCCACGAAAGACAGCGTACCAATCGCCCGGCCAATTTCATTGGCCGGCATATTCAGATGAACCTTAAGCACATAATTCTGCAAAAAACTCATGAAGGACAGAAAACCAATAGTCCAGAATGCGGAGAATAAATAAGTCCGCGCATTCCATTTGGTCACCCCCGGCTCCAGATATACCGGGCCGAATTTTATGCCTTCCTCTTCTGCTGTCACGTCTGTCATTTACGTCTGCACTTTCTACAAATACGCTGTAATTGCCTTGGTTTCCAGATATGGCTCAAGACCCTCACGGCCAAACTCACGGCCCCAGCCCGACTGCTTATAGCCGCCAAACGGGGTTGCCGGATCAATGGCGGCATGAATATTTATGCCCACCTGACCGGATTTTATCTTACGGGCCAGCTTGTGCCCCTGCGCCAAATCAGCTGTCCAGACACTGGCGGAAAGCCCAAAAATATTGTCATTGGCCAGCGCGGCTATATCATCAAGATCATCACTGTTGAATTTTTGAACTGTCAGAACAGGGCCGAAAATTTCCTCTTTAACAATCCTCATGCCTGAATTACAATCGGCAAATATCGTCGGCTCCACAAAGAAACCGGGCAGTTTTTCCACCCGTTTCCCGCCCGTAATCAGGCGCGCGCCTTCACTGATACCAATATCAATATAGGCCAGAACACGGGTGAGCTGTTTTTCTGAAATCAGGGGACCAATGTCATATGTCCCGGTCATATCCGCACCAATGGTCATTGATTTGGCCAACGTGACAAGTCCTTCAAGAACCCGGTCATAAATATCACCGTGAACCAGAAGGCGTGACCCGGCCATGCAATTCTGTCCGGACAGAAAGAATATGGCTCTGGCCACTGCCGGAATGGCCTCATCCAGATCGGCATCTTTCAACAGGATCACCGGCGATTTCCCGCCAAGCTCCAACGTGGTGCGTTTCAGGTTGCCAGTGGCCGAGCGGATAATTTCCTTGCCCACATCTGTGGAGCCGGTAAAGGATACTTTATCAACACCCTCATGAGCAGCAATGGCGGCCCCAGCCTTACGACCATAGCCATTCACAAGGTTAAATACCCCCGACGGCAATCCCGTCTGGGCAATCAAATCCGCCAGATAAAGGGTCGATAACGGCGCATCCTCCGCCGGTTTCATAACAATAGTGCATCCAGCGGCCAAGGCTGGAGCAATTTTCTGCACTGCCATGGCAAAGGGGAAGTTCCATGGAATAATCTGACCCACAACCCCAACAGGTTCCTTTTCCGTATAGGTCAGAAACTCCCGGCCCTCTGGCCTCGGGCGGCTGTTGGTGATGGTTTCGCCGTTTATTTTGGTCACCCATCCGGCATAATATCTGAGCTGATTAGCGGATAATTTAACCCCGATGGTTTCCATCATATGACGGGAAACGCCAATATCAAGGGCCTCCAGCTGGCTGATTTGGCTGGCATGAAACTCTATCAAATCGGCGAGTTTGAACATGATACGCGCCCGTTCCACAGGAAGAACCTTTGACCATACACCAGAATCAAAGGCCCGGCGGGCGGCGGCAACCGCCTTGTCCACATCATCCCCGTCCCCGCTTTGTATGGATGAAACAATATTGCCCGTAGCCGGACTGATCACATCAATGGGTTTTCCAGACTTGCCATCAATCCATTGACCATCAATGAAATGGCCATGGGGCTTGTCAAGAAAAGCCTGAATTTGCGACGTAATTTTGTCGTGGTCAATTATTTCATTCACAAATTCAACCCCAACGGCTTTTGTCTTTTAGAAATTTGGCGGCAGAAAAGCCGTCATTGGGTAAATCCGTAGACATCAGGTTGGGCGGATAAGCCTCCTGATATTGGTCATAAAGATCACCGTAAAGGCTGGGATGGATACGCGGCAGCCGCCGGGTTTTCCGGAAGGACGCGATGGGAATACGGGCCATAACCCCGGTTTCATTGACCGAATTGGCAATATCCAGTTCCTCTCCCTTCGGCCCGTAAATCGCCGTGCCGCCAGAGCGCACATCTTCAAAGAAAGGCCCCGGATTATGGCTGATGGAATTATTGACCAGCGTTGTGTACATATTGTTATGCATGGCGCCCGCGCGCACATCAATGGGGTCCGCGCCGCTGGTGGCCGACCGTAACATAATCTCCGCCCCTTTCAGCGCATAGGCCCGGATAAGCTCCGGCTCATATTGTGTGGCAGTGGTCGCCAGATTGCCAATATCGGTACGGGTAACCGGAATGACTGCATCCCGCCCATACATTTCCGTATATTGATCCAGCACATCAAAAATGGTGGTGGTGATGACCTCAAACCCGGCAAAGACGCCCTTGATATTGCGGAGCTTCCAATGCTTATCCACGATTGAGCCATCGGGGCCGATGATGGTGGTGATGGACAGGATATGCTCCGGCCAGTCCGGGTCAATGGCATAGGAGCCAAAAACAATGTAACAGCCATACCGTTTGGCCCGGGCCGCGACGGCCTCGGTCTCAACGCCGGGAATTTCAATGGCAACTTTCTGAAGGTCTTCCCTTGTCCACATAAAGGAAAAGCCGGTGATCGGAAACTCATGAAACTGAATAAGGTCTTTTGGCCCCATCCAAGTGGCCGCCGCATCGATAAGGTCCAGCATATGGTTAAGATTATCCCGCTTCATCTGAACGGCATTTTCAACCTTAACCGGAACAACCCGGGACTGAACCGCCATGACCATGATGTCATCTTTCTTCAGCGGTACTGTTTCATAACTCCCGTCCTGTGCTACCAGATACTCTGACATTATTTCCAACCCTTTATTTTTTTATTGTTTACATGCTTAATTAAATATTAAAGCCCTAATGATATAGTAATATAATATTTCACATATTAACAGACCATCTTATTTTAACGACCACATACTGGTCGAAATAGGGATTTCTCCCGAAACGCCCCAAGTAGAATCAATCAGAAAGCCGCGTATTCACTTCCACATAGATGCCGTTCAGGTCAAAAAATGAGAAGGTCGAAAGCCTGATAACATCCTGACCCGGCTGGCCTTTTACCGACCACTCCACAGGGGACGTCACCAAGCTGGCCCCGTAATCCTGTGCCTTCTGGTAAGTTTCCTGAATATTTTTACTTTCTATGATTAAAATGGCATCCCCAATGCCTAAAGTCTTGCGACTCGGGGAAACCCTGCTTTCAGGTACAAAGCCGTCATATTCCATAAAACCGATCATGCCGATGAAAGGATCATCCACTTTCAGAATGATAATCTTGCCTATAGTCTGGTCCGGCGCGCAGGGGGGAAAGCGCATATCAACCGGCGTTTCATTATCGTAGAACCGCGTCCAGCCAAATATATCCCGATAAAAACTGGCCGTTTTCTCAACATCTTCCACGATAAAGCTGGTGCGCCGCAACAGATTATTAACAGGCCCGTTCGTCATCAGGAAATTTCCGCTATCGACGCCAGCCTGTAGACCAGCCCCGTATCCTTGGTAGCGAGAATATCGCCACTATCCAGGGCTCTTTTTTCCAGCCGTCCGGTGAAAAAATTTGCCACGAAAAAAGCCGTTCCGTCCGCTGACAGACGGACCGCAGACCACCCACGGTCCTTGGGAATATCATATTCTTTCAGCAACTCTCCCGCCCGTGAATAGAGACAGGCACCATATACTGTAGCCATGAGAATATTACCCCCCGGCGCCTTGGCTATGCCCGCCGTTGATTTCTCATCCTCATCATCCAGCGCGAAAAGATCCGCCCCCTGCTGTCCGCCCGCAAGATCATATTGCATCACCCGTTTCCCGGTTTCTGAAATATAGATGGCTGTCTTATCCCCATCGGCCAGAAACATATTTGTCACGCCGTGAAAACCAAATTTTCCAGGGTCATTCTCCGGACGGTAATTCGCCAGCATCGCGCGGTCCGCCGCAAAGTGATATATCTCCCCGCCGCCAATAAAGGGGAATTTTTCCCCCTTGATATGTTCGCCGATGACAATAGAACCATCAGCCGCCGCCGCCATGACGCCAAAGGGTTTGCCCTGCATCGCCGGAAAAGAATCCAGCATATCACCGGCAAGGGAAAAGCGTTTCACCGTCTGGCTGGAAACATCGCTCACATACAGGGCCTGTGCCATGGGGCAATATTCCAGACCAACCACCAAGCCTTCCTCACCAGTCCACAACGCCCCTTTCAGGGTTAA
>DRKK01000151.1 GCA_011051815.1 Sphingomonadales bacterium
CAGGGGCCGTTGTCAACAGGACGTTAATGAAGATGGCGGGCTTGTTGTTAAACCGCGCCAGTACCTGATCTTCTTCAAAGCCATCAACCACCTCTGCCACATCCCCCAGAAGAACCCGGGTTCCGTCCCGTTTTTTCAGCAATGTGATATTCTTAAAATCGCTGGTATTATAGGCCTGCGACTTGGTACGCAGGGTCATATCCCCCGCAATAGCCTTAATGGTCCCGGCGGGCATATTCAGGGAAGATTGGCGAACAGCCTCAACCACCGCATCAAAGGTCAGGCCATAACGCCTCAGCGCCACTTCCGAGACTTCTATACCAACTTCATAATTACGGTCGCCCTTCATTTCAGCAAAATCTACCCCGGGCAGGGCCGCAAGGTCATCACGGACTTTCTGGGCTATTATTTTCAGGGACTTCTCATCCGTATCGGCCATGACCGCCACCTGAATAACCCGTTCACGGAATTTGATCAGCCGGATACTTGGCCGCTCCCCTTCCTTGGGAAAGGTATTAATGGCATCCACCTGAACCTTTATCTCATTCAGAACCTTTTGCAGATCATAGCCTGCGGATACTTCTGCGGTAATGATGCCGCGCCCCTGCATGGAAACGGAATTGATATTGATGACGCCTTCAATCTCACGGATGGCTTCCTCAACCCGAATAGATATACGGTCTTCCACCTCTATGGGGTCAGCGCCCAGATAGACTACGGAGACCTCAATAAATTTTGACGGCATGGATGGCATGATTTCCCGGTTCAGGGTCGTCATGCTCATCAGACCGCCAAAAATAATGGCAATCATCATCAGATTGGCGGCGACAGGGTTATTGGCAAACCAGTTAATCAGGCCTTTCACGGACTGTCCTCCTCAACCAGTTGCCATTTTACTTTTGTGCCTTCGATCAGGACATCCAGCGGCACGGTATTCACCCGCTGGCCGTCTTTCAGCCCCCGCACCACCACATGTTGCGAGGTTGAATGAATAATTTCCACCTCCAGAGAACGCAGCCTGTCATCCTGATCAACGATGACTACTCTGTTTTGTTTATAGAGAGCAGATTTTGGCAGAATATACACATCATGCATCTCCCTGCCCGGTATTTCTGCTTCCACGAACAGACCATTGAGCAACGGCGCACCGCCCTTATGAACTTTATAGGGATTTTTCACCTCAACAATGACACTCAAAATACGGCTGTTCAGGTCAATTGTCCCGGCGGTCCGGACAATGTTACCTGTCCAGTTCCGGCGCTTGCCGCCAACGGGGGCATATAAGCGCACCGCCAGAGGTTTTTCCAATGTCTTCTTGTTTTTATTCTGTTCACCGTAGATAAGCTGCAGGTCCAGCTTGCCCAGCTCCCGGTCCGTCAGGGGCAGGGAAATTTCGGCCACATCTGTGGAATATAATACCGCAAGCTGACTACCCAGTGAGACATATTGCCCAATATCGACTTTCTTTTCCTCGACCCGGCCATCAAAGGGCGCCTTGATAACGGTACGTTCAAGGTCAAGCAACGCCCGGTCAAGGTCAGCCTTGGCAGAGGCAAGTTTGGCCCGGGCCGTTGCCATCTGAGGCTCGCGCAGCACGAGCGGCGAGGCCTCACCGCCGCCCAGGTCTTCCCATTCGGTCTTTGCCAGTTCCGCTTCCGCCTCTTCCAAAACAAGTTTATTTCGGGCGTCAGCGACACTTGCCTGCGCCCGGGCAACCGCGAATTCGTAATTTCGCGGGTCGATCAGGATCAGTTTTTCACCCTTGCTGAACAGGCCGCCTTGGGCAAAATCAGGGGAAACCCAGATAATTTTACCAGCAACTTCCGGTACCAGTTCGATCTGACGCTTTGCCTGAACGGTGCCCTGAGCATGAATTACCGGCTGAAAAGAAGTTTTTTTGGCAATAACGCCCCTTATCAGGGTTACTTTCTTCACCGGCGTAACAACGCCAACCTCAGGTCGGGAGTTTCGTATGACACTGCTGATAAAAAGTCCCACGACAATCACGAGAACCGGCAACATCCATTTTAGTAACTTACTAAATAAACCTTTTTTATCTTTATTCATTTTTTCCGTCTCAAAAAGACTATCAATATTAAAAAATCAAAGAATTTTGGTGCAGGAACAAGAGTATCAGAAAAATATTATTATCGGAGTGACCCCGCACCATTGCGCTAAATATATTATACGTATTAACTACAAGAACCCTGCGCACCCTCCCTCTTTTTGCACAACTGACCATTGCATGGTCGCCTTAAGGGATAGTCGTTTATGTAAATTTTATAGTATGCTGACTTGCCCCTGAATATCAACAAGACTTCATCCAATAAAAATGGGCACAGGGTTATGGACGCGAATTTATCTCAGACACAAAAAATGAACCCTGTCACGCAACATTATCGTATCATGGCCCTTGACGTTACACGTGGGGTGGCTGTGCTTGGTATTCTCCTGATGAATATCTGGTCTTTTGGCTGGCCAAAAGAGGTCTTTGATTATCCGCCCATGCTGTCCCATCTCGGCGGTGCCCCCCTTGAAACATGGGCCTTTGTTTACAGCTTTTTTGAAGGCAGCCAACGGGCAATTTTCTCTATTCTTTTCGGGGCGGGCAGCCTTATGTTGCTCCAGCGCCTTGAACAAAAACATTCCGCCAGAGATGCCGGGAAGCTCTATCGGCGGCGTCTGATGTTTCTCATCATGTTTGGCTTGATAGATGCCTATATATTCATGTGGCCTGCTGACATTTTATTTGTCTATGGCCTGTGCGGTTTCCTGCTCTATTTTGCCCGGCATATGAAAATCAGATCCCTGATCATTCTTACGCTGGTTATCTTCACCATTCCAACAATCATCCGAACCGTTGAATATCAACAGGACATGCGGTTACAAAGCAGTACTATCGCGGAAGATATGGCCGAATGGCAATCAAAGCTTAAGAAAGC
>DRKK01000152.1 GCA_011051815.1 Sphingomonadales bacterium
CCTTATCCTTTGCCGTGACCAGCTCCCGAAAAGCGTCCTTGATATGGACCATGGCAATCACTTCGTCCAACGTTTCGCGAAAGACCGGCAAGCGTGAGGTGGTGCCCTCCACAAAGACGTCCATGACTTCTTCAAAAGTGGCCGAGGTCGGCACAGCAATGATGTCCGTGCGCGGCACCATGATGTCATCAACCCGTTTGTTACGAAAGGTCAGGGCGTTTTTGATGATTGAGCGCTCTTCTTCACCGAAAGAAGACTCTTCATCCTCTAGCTCGTCAATGACCTCTTCCAGGCTTTCTTTCAGGCTGTTATCTCCGCCGCCGCCGGAGAATATCCCCTTGATCCAATTTATAAAACCACCGCCATCACGCGACGGGGGGTCCGTATCTTTGCCGCCTTCCGGGGGACTATCTGCTTCGTTCATGACCTTCTGACCATATTAAAAATGCCTGTGATTGTCTCAATCCTGATAGGGATCGTCAATAGATAGTTTTGATAATAACTGTTTTTCCAGCCTTTCCATATGCTCTGCCTGATCCGCATTCATATGGTCATAGCCCAAAAGATGCAGCATCCCGTGCAGGCACAGATGACAGAAATGATCCCGAAATCTTTTACCCTGTGCCTGAGCCTCACGGCTCAGGGTTTCACAGGCAAAAATAATATCGCCCAATGATACAGGATAGTCCGGGATGTCCCGGCCCTGTTCTAAATACAAATCAATCTCATCCCCGGACAGGGACGGAAAGGACAGAACATTCGTGGGACTGTCCTTATGCCGGTACTCCCGGTTCAATTGTTGGATGGCTTTATCATCGGTGAACAGGACACTCAGCTCAAGGTGGCTGAATTTATCAAAATGACGGGCCAACGGTACATGCGCAATAACCTCTGCAAAGCAGGCAGTTATCTGTTGCCTATAGTCGGGAAGCAGCGCTGACCAGTCCCCACCGCCCATAGATATATCAAGCTCGATATTATCCGCCGTCATCTCTCCGCCTTGTCATAGGCCCGAACGATCTTCCCCACCAACGGATGACGCACCACATCATCAGCGGTGAAATTGATAAAAGAAATATCGTCAATATCCTGCAAAATCTCCATGGCGTGATAGAGGCCGGACGGAGTGCCATCGGGCAGATCCACCTGTGACGGGTCACCGCACACCACCATATGGCAATTTTCACCGAATCTTGTCAGAAACATTTTCATCTGCATGGGACTGGTATTTTGGGCTTCATCCAGAATAACAAAGGCATTGGACAGGGTCCGGCCCCGCATGAAGGCCAGCGGGGCAACCTCTATATCGCCGTTTTCAAGCCGCCGTTCGGTCTGTTCCATGGAAATCATCTGACCCAATGCGTCATAAAGCGGACGCAGATAAGGATCGACCTTTTCCCGAATGTCCCCGGGCAGGAAACCAAGTTTTTCCCCGGCCTCCACCGCCGGGCGGGTCAAGATGATTTTCTCAACACGGCCTTCCAGCAAAAAAGACACCGCCATGGCCACCGCAAGAAAGGTCTTACCCGTCCCCGCCGGGCCAAGGCCAAAGGTCATATTTGTTTCACGCAGGGCTTCGATATAAAGCGCCTGATTGGCGGAACGCGGCGAGATCACCGCATTACGGGTGCGGATTTTATTTTCATGGGGGGCAAAATTCTTGCGCTCCACCACCTTTTCCTGGGGACGCTCTTCCAGAAAATCAGCCATCCTGATAGCGCCGTCCACATCCCCCATGGTAATTTCCGCGCCCTGTTCCAGCTTGTCATAGAGACTTATGATGATCTGTTTGGCCACCTCACGGGCCGCCTTTTTGCCCTCAATAAGCAGGATATTACCTTTGACGGTAAAGCTACTGCCGGTTTTCTGCTCAATGCGGGCCAAATGACAATTATGTTCGCCGTAAAGGCTGGATAACCGGCTGTTATCTTCAAATTCAAGGGTTATTTCAGCCAACAAACTCCCCCTTCAGGCTACGCGGTCCGGCACTGGTGATTTTCATATCCACCAGCTTGCCAAAATATTGTTCCGCCAGCGCCCCATCACCAACATCCACATAAACCGCCTGCATATAGGGGCTGCGGCCCACAAGATGGCTGGCTTCCTTGCCTGTGCGTTCCAGCAATACGGGCAATATCCGGCCGGTGCTATTGTCGTTAAAGGCCCGCTGCTGACGGTTCAATTCTTCCTGCAATTCCGCCAGCCGTTCCGACTTCACATGGCTTTCCACCTGATCATCCCAACCCGCCGCCGGGGTGCCGGGCCGCTCGCTATACATGAAGGAATAGGCCTGAGCATAATTCACTTGCCGCACCAAATCCATGGTTGCCTGAAAATCCGCGTCTGTTTCGCCGGGAAAACCGACAATGAAATCCCCGGACAGGGCAATATCCGGCCGGACGGTGCGAATATCCTCAATGGTTTTCAGGTAAGCGGCCACCGTATGATGGCGGTTCATGGCCTTGACAATCCGGTCCGACCCCGCCTGTACCGGCAGATGCAGATAGGGCATGCACTCTGCCACATCGCCGTGAACCGCAATCAATTCATCGGTCATATCATGGGGATGGGAGGTGGTATAACGGATCCGCTTGAAATCCGTAACCTCTGCCAGATGACGGATCAGGCGGGCCAGCGACCATTCCGCGCCGGACGCGTCATGGCCATGATAGGCATTCACATTCTGGCCCAGAAGGGTGACTTCCAGAACCCCGGCCTCATTAAGCTTGACCGCATCCGCCATCACATCTTCGAAAGACCGGGAAAACTCACCGCCCCGGGTATAGGGCACCACGCAATAGGTGCAGAATTTATCGCAGCCCTCCTGCACAGTCAGGAAGGCGGTTTTTTTGGCGGCGACGGCTTTTTTGGACAGGGCGTCAAATTTCTCACTAACCGCAAGATCCGTATCCACAATGCGCGGACGGTCACCGGCTAATTTCGATTTATCCGCCGCCCGGGTCATCTCAGGCAAACGGTGATAGGTTTGCGGGCCAAAGACCATATCAACCACCGGCGCACGCCGTTGTATCTCCGCGCCCTCAGCCTGTGCCACACAACCACCGACCGCAAGGATGCTGTCCTTGGCCCCGGCCTTTCGGCGCTTTTCCTTCATCACCCGCAGGCGGCCAATATCCGAATAGACCTTTTCAGCGGCCTTTTCCCGGATATGGCAGGTATTGAGCACCACAAGATCAGCCTCATCAGGCGTGTCGGTTACCTGATAGCCCTCATGAGCCATCACATCCACCATACGTTCCGTATCATAGACATTCATTTGACAGCCATAAGTCTTGATAAACAGCTTTTTGGTCACGGATATTTGCCTCTTAAAGAATCAAGCAAACGATTTTCAATGGTCCGCTGACAATAGGTCGATAATTCTTTACGGGTTTTGAACAGATTGCGCGATACCGGTTCGTGGAAATGCACCTCCACCTCTACCTTAAGCAGATTAAGCACCCCTTTTAGGTGAGGCCCCATTTCAAGGTCACCGTACCAGGCAACAGACGGCCGGTTTGACCGAATGGTAGGCATATTATTGATCCGCTTGTACACCAGCGTCACTGGTTGCACCATTAATTCCTGCATACCCCCCTGCTCATCAGGCTGAAGCCGCATGGCGTCTTCGGTCACCCCGAACAGGGAACTTTTGAACGGCATCACCCGCCCACCGTCCGATGTGGTTCCCTCAGGGAACAGGATCAGGTTATCACCGTTATGCATGCGGTCCTGCATCTCTTTACGCTGTTCAATCACATCAGTGCGCTTTTCACGATCAATGAAAATCGTCCGTTGCAGAGAGGATAAATAACCAATGACCGGCCAGTCGACCATATCCTTTTTGGCAATAAAGCAAGCCTTGATCACATGGCCCAATACCAGAATATCAATCCATGACACATGGTTGCTGACAAACAGGGTCGGCGGGCCTTCCAGTGGTTCACCAAATGTGGTAACCCGGATATTAAGAGCATTACACAATGCGCGATGGACAATATGCGGCCATGCCTTATAGCCAGGGAATCTCAATTTCTTGAAAATAATGGTCGGCGGCAAAAGCACGGCAAAAAATAACAATGCCTTGAATATTCTGTAATATTCTCTCATTTGAATGACTTGATATCCGCCTTAATGTAAAAACCTGTCCCTGTATATAGGGATGCCGGGGCTTTTACAACTTTTTGACTGATGATGATAGCCTTATTTGAGGTCAAGGCTTAATTTTCACGCCATATAATTCCATACGGTGATCAATAAGCCGATAGCCGTATTTCTCAGCGATGCGTTTTTGCAGTTCTTCGATTTCATCGTCATGAAATTCAATAACTTCACCATTTTCCACATCAATCAGGTGATCATGGTGGCGTTCGCTGACCAATTCAAAACGGGCCCGGTTTTCACCGTTTTCCACCCGAAAATCATGGCGTTCCAGAATACCGGCTTCCTCAAACAGGCGGACAGTCCGGTAAATGGTCGCGATGCTGATGCGCGAATCAATTTCGGTGGAGCGCCGGTAAACTTCTTCCACATCCGGATGATCGCTGGCATCTGATAGAACCTTTGCGATGATCCGACGCTGATCCGTCATCCGCATACCTTTTTCTATGCATATTTGTTCTATTTCTGACGTCATTACCTGAACTATCCTGTTGCTATTCATTATCACTTTAGGATTATACACCCTATATTCTATGAGTCCAAATATATTACTTTGCAGAGTATTTTAAAACCAAGGCGTCCTGTTTTCCTGTAACCGCATCGCCGTAATAGTCTTTTCGCTGACCAACCTGCGTAAAACCACATTTAAGATAAAGCCCGATGGCCGCCCTGTTGTCTGCCCGTACTTCAAGAAAAATTTCCTGAATGTCCCGCCCTGCGGCCTCCGCAAGAATCTCGCTCATTAACTGACTGGCCATATCCCGGCCCCGATAGTCCGGCAATATGCCGATGGACAGTATTTCCGCCTCATCTGCCGCATGTCGCCAAAGAATATAGCCCGCCACCTGCCCGGCCTGTGATATGGTCATGGCCAACACATGTGGACCACGCAGGAGAATTGCCATATCTTCTGCGGACCAAAGCTGCTCCCCGTCCTGAAAGCTTCCCTTCTGTAATTCAGAGAGCAATTGCGCCCCAGCCGGTCCGATTTTCTGAAAAGATATTGTCATGGATTCTGAAAGGGATAATGGACAGGCTTTGCCGCCACAGCATCCGGCGCCCGTAAATAAAGCGGCATAACCGCAGCCGGCTTTTCTCCAATATGCCAGCGGTCATAGGCCATTTGACCTATTATTCCGGCATTAGGTTGTGCTGCTATATCAGGAAACAATATGGCGGGCAAAAAACGTCTTATCAGCTCAACTCCGGTGCCAACCACGGCTCTGACCGCTGACAGTTTTGCCGCCACATCGGCCAAAGGCACCGCCGCCGGATCAGTAATCGCAAGAGCGCCCCCATCTGCCACCTCAAAAATTTGCAGGTAAACCTCCCCCCGCCGCGCATCATGGGCCACAGCGATGCGGCCTTCTAACCCAGCCACCACCGCATTTTGGGCCACGACCTCTAATGTGGTAAGGCCAATCAGCGGAATATTTAAGGCCAGCGCCAACCCCTTGGCCGCCGCAAGGCCGATGCGCACCCCAGTGAAAGTTCCCGGCCCACATGTGACCGCCAGCGCATCCATATCACCAAAGGGCAGCCCAGCTGTATCGCAGGCCTCCCGGCACATGGGGATCAAGCGTTCCGCCTGCCCCCGCATCCGGTCCTCATAAAGTTCACACAAGAGCTTGCCGTCCTCTATCACCGCAGCGGAACAGGACGACAGGGCAGAATCAAGAGCAAGTATCTTCAAAGGATTTCACACGCCTCATCAAAGGACAGACGGGCATCCCGGTCCGGCAAGCCGCCCCTGTCTCCATATCCCATACTACATAGGAAA
>DRKK01000153.1 GCA_011051815.1 Sphingomonadales bacterium
ATAATCTGGATATCGATAGTAAATCACAAGAAAATCAGCTGGATTGGGGCGGGCGGATTGGCCTTAACTTTCCGGACTTGCCTACGTTACAGATCAGCTATGATCAGGGGCGCACCAAATCACAGGATTTTGTTTTTCTGGAGAATTCTCTTAACCGGACCAAGAGACTTGATATATCCATAGATTTTTCACCCTATGCGGCAATTTGGTGGCCTGATGATCTTCCGCCACAGATTAGCCTGAATTTTCAGTATAGTGATGGTATGTTTTTTTCCGATTTCTTTGCGGAAAAGAACCGGCAAGCTTCTGTTACCCTTAACCTGAGCAAGCATTTTTAGAAGAGAAGGATAATAATTTGGCCTATAGAAAATCACTGATTTTTTCTTTGTTAGTCATCACAACCCTCCTTCTGTTCTATACAGAGGTTAAGGCGGACATGCGGCGCAATCCCACAGGCGTGAATGTTTCCACAACCCGCCCCACCTCACTTTCTATCCGCTTTGCCGATAGCCAGGGGGGGCAGTTCACAACAACAGAGGCCCTGTTCTGTATGAGGTTGCAGTCAAATGGGGCTTGTGCGGCAGGGACCATTTTGGGCCGGTTGCCGGTCGCTTTTGATCGGGGATCCACCAGTGTGGCGCGGTCAAATATTACTGACATCATGACTATTCCTTTTTCCGTGGTCCGAACCGCCGTATCTCAGGCCCGTCAGGGCGCATTCTCTGACTTCTTTTATGTGCGCCGGTTCAGCCCGGTGGGCAATGCAGATCTTGGAGCCGGACCGGGTGTTGATGTCTTTGTCAGTGTGACCTGTCGTCTGGCGGGCGGAACGTCACGCACGCCTCTGTCCTTTTCCAACGTCAAAATCATGGGTTTGGATGATAATAATGCTACAGGGCAGAAGATCATCACCCTTGATCCTAAAAACCTGGAAACTGGGCGGGTCATTGCCAAACTTGAATATACCGGACGAGGACAATTGCAGGGCTGGTGGGAGGTTCGTCGTCCGGGAGATCCGGAAATAACGCCGCTGGACCTGTTACCGGAAGCCTCCCTGACACAGGCAGAGCGGGCAAAACAGACCCGTTTTTTCCGGGTGAAGTATTTTAATATTACCCTGCCCAATACGGGGTCATACGACCTTGTTGGCCCGGCCTATAGCGAATTGCCGGCGAATCTTGGTGGGGCCTATCGTTTGTTGCTGCGCCTGAAGGTGAGCCGTGACCGTGAGGCCCTGTCCAATCTGACCATTTTGCCTGCGGCTCCCGTGCCACCCGTAACGCCGCCGCCATCTTTGGGCGCTACAGGGGCCGCCAAGAAATTACGGGCAACAACTCCGGCGACCACTGAACCGCGTCTCTCCTTTTCCGGGGGAGCTGCTGGTTTTCCCATTTTCCCTCTTGAATATAGGGTTCCGGCCAATCTGTCAGCATTCTCTGTGAACGAACTTTCTGCCCAGTTGATGACAGATGGGAAAGACTATAGTCTGACCTGGCGGCCCGTAGATGACAGTCGCCTTGTTGTTAAGCTGGTTCTATATACGTCGGAGGGCAGCCAAACCTATTATCTGCCGGCCGCAAATCATATAAGTCATTTGCCGATGAGCTGGGCAAAGGGGGTGCCGCCAACAGGGGCAACTGTTACCCTGCTAGGACCTGATAATGCTCAAATGGGCAAAGAAATACGGCTGGAGATCACGCCCCTAAAACCGGAAGAGTGAATAGGTCACTTTAGCGCTGGCAGGTAATTTGTCTGTTGGGGCCCCCAATGGATAACGGGGCCTGCATATGTACAGGCCCCGTTGATTTTCTACGAGATAGGTCGTTTATTTTTTGCGTCTACGCATCATCGTGCCAAACAGGCCAAGCCCGCCCAACAGAAGGCCAATGGCTCCTGGTTCTGATACCGGAGTTGATTGACGCAGGCTTGTTGTTTGAGGTAAGCCACCACCAGCAGGTGTGCTGGGATCACCGGTATTGGCCGGGAATTCAATCCAGGAGGTCTGGAAAGGAGCCGCTACGGGAGACAGGCCCGCCGTAAAGCCAAATCCTGTCAGATTTCCACCTTCGTCGATACAAGGCGCCGTATTCAGGAAATCACATCCAGCTTGAATCTGTGGGTCAACATACCAATGTAAAACAAAGGTGTTACTGTCAAAGGGGTTGCTGTTGGCGCCGTAAATATTATCAAAAATAATATTCCAGGGGTCTGATGGATTTTGCCATACAGCAATGCCATCCCATCCTGTAGCAGAGTTGACAACACCGATGGTTTCGATATTCCAGTTCCAGCCAGAAGGGGATGTTATACTTGTCAGATTAACCCCACCCGCTTCCGGAATAAAATTACCCTGGTTATCATAATCGCCGAAAATAGGGATTTCCCAATCCCGAATGATGAACTGACTTCCTCTTATGGGGCCTGCATCAGTAAATTGGGCTTCCACATTTGGAGAAAGGGATAGGTTGCATACGCGATATGCGTAATCAAAGCCACCGGTGCCATTGGCTGTTACAACATCGGTAACGGCGGAATTCTGGCCGACCAACTGGGTAGTTGGACATGCTGTTGGGCTTGGGGCTACTGCGATGGCATCAGCGTACGATGATGTTGCCATGCCAAGAACAAAAGATGTCCCCAATATTGTGGCTACAGAAATTGTGGAGAGGTATTTTTTCTTCATTGTCTTCCTAACAAATTTATTTATGAGAATGTGTAAATCATTACTTTCTGTACATTCAACTTCGTGAAGAATGCAATTTTGGGGCCAAGAGTTATATATCACATTTTATTGTTTTATTTCATATAGTTGGGTAAAACTCAGAAATACTCTACAATGACAAACTGTAAAGAATCCTGACAGTTTTTAAGGTTATCTCATATATTTTTTACACTTTAGTAGATTTTGCGGTGTGCAAACTCGCCAACTCATTGGCCCCTTGATCGTGTTCTTAACTAAAACGGGGAATTACTGTTTATCGTCTCCGTTAAACTATTCCTTAACGGTGTTAGGTATAGAATCATGTGGTAATTATTATTAAATATGCAGAGATCAGGCATTTATATGAAGAATCAGCTTTCAAAGCAGAAAAATTGTGATACACAGCCCGGCGGGGACGTGCAGCTGGTAACCGATTATAATATGCTATTTAATGTCATTGCCGCAGATACACCGGCCCTCCTTGAGGAGTGCTTTAAACTGCGCTATCAGGTTTATTGCCTGGAAACAGAATTTGAGGATAAAACTCAGTTCGCGAACTGCCTGGAAAAGGATGTCTATGATGACAGGTCCGTTTCCAGCTTGCTCATTCATAAAAGGACCGGAATGGTGGCTGGAACGGTCAGGTTGATATTACCGCCCAGTGAGGCCCTGCCGGACCCTCTGCCGGTTTTCAATATATCCTCCGATTTGGCTGGATTGAGCGAGCAGGTTATTCCCCGGCGGACAACGGCCGAGATTTCCCGGTTTTCCATTTCAAAGAAATTCCGTCAACGGCATTATGATACGCATATTCCCGGCCTTGAGGAAAATATTGGTGGTGTGAACAATGCTAACAGGGTCATACCTCATATCACACTCGGGCTTATGAAAGCCATTGTCAGAATGAGCGTTGAAAATAATATTTCCCACTGGTCGGTTGTTATTGAACCAACATTACAGCGCCTGCTGAGAAAACTTGGTATTTATTTTATTCCTGTTGGTAAGATGGTAGAATATCATGGTAGGCGCAAAACATTATATAATGAAATTAGTGTCCTGCTTGATAGAATGTATGAGACACATTATGAAATTTGGTCGGTTGTAACTGATTACGGCCAATTGTGGCCGTACCATGGGACATATGAGAGCAAAGAAGTTTATAAATAAATGATAATAAAACTATCATGTCAAAATTTGAATTAGCATGATATTATAAACCTGTCGACTTAAAACAGTCTGAAGCGAGGAGAATATGGTGTTAAATCAATCCGTTATCAAAATTTTATCAGGGGCCAGAAAGACCGGTGCCGGGCTTTTAATGGTCATTATGGCAACGTTGTTATTGTCTGCTTGTGGCGGCGAGGATTCGGTTAGCCTGGAAGACCGTATGCAACGTGCCCTTGACTGGCAGTCGGACGGTGATCTTAAAGCCGCCGTTATTGAGTTGAAAAACGCACTCGTTACCTACCCGGATAGTCAGGATGCCCGGATTTTACTGGGACGAATTTACCTTGAACTTGGTATGGGTGCGGCGGCAGAAAAGGAAATTACAAAAGCGGAAGAATTAGGTATTGATGAAAATATGGTCATCCTGCCGCTGGCGGAAAGTTGGCTATTACAGTATAAATTAGATGAAATTATCGAGAAACTTTCCTATGAACCA
>DRKK01000154.1 GCA_011051815.1 Sphingomonadales bacterium
CCGGAAATTCAAGATTGACTTTCTGGGGGGCTGGAAATTAAATGATGATAAAACCAGCGTCACCCTGTCACTGAACTATTATAACGGGACGGGTGTTTTTGCCAGTGAACGGCCCTATTCGGCCTCTTCAGACAGACGTCTTCTTGTGGAAGGGACCGATTTTGAAGGAGACACACAATTCAGAAGCCTGTCCACGGATACGCCATGGGGCCAGTTTGAGGCCGGACAGCGTGTGCGTCAGAACGGGACCTCTCTAACCAGTTCCGGGGGGCGGTTTCATATTCAACCTCAGACTTCTGCAGGTTGCCTTGCGGATATTACGGCGGATATTTGTATTGACAATAGTTCGTTAAACAGTGATTTGCGGTATGACAGCAACACGGACCGTCAAATGATCCCGGACGTCAAGCGCGGCAATGCTTTTTTGTTTGTCAATCATGACTTTGATAATGGAACAGAATTTTTCAGCGAGCTGTCCTACTATCGGGCACAGTCGATCAAGCAACGTGAAGCATCGGGGATTCTGTCCAGTGGACCTATTACTATTTCCAAGAATGCCTACTGGAACCCGTTCGGTGCTGTGGGCAGCGTCAACCGTCTGGCAAATATTAATGCCCCGGCAGAGGGTCTGGATATTAAAACCGACCGTTACAGGGTGGTGGATGCCGGACCGAGGATTATTGATGTAGACAATGATTCCTTCCGGGTTCTGGCTGGATTGAGGGGCGATCTTGGCGATTGGAGCTGGGAAAGCGCCGTGCTTTATTCAGAAGCCACTACGTTGGATACAACGCGTAATCGTATCAGTAATACCCTGTTTCAGGCGGCCATTAACCGCACCGATAATACGGCCTATAACCCCTTTAATGGCGGCGATATAAATAATCCGAATTCCGGTGACCCTGCGGGTAATCCGCAAGCCACCATTGACAGTTTTTTGATTGATGTGACGCGGGAAAATAAAACCACATTGGCTGTTATTGATCTAAAAGTCTCCAATCCAGCCATATTCCAGCTTTTTGGCAATGACGTGGGCGCGGCCGCCGGGATTGAATGGCGGCGTAACAGCTTCCGTGAAGACCGTGATGACCGATTGGATGGCACCATTACTTTTACCAGGGCGGATAATGGTCAGAAAACCAGTGATGTGATGAATTCCAGCCCAACCCCTGACACGGACGGGGCAAGAAATACAATCTCGGCTTTTGTGGAGCTGGCCGTGCCTTTGGTAGCAGAAGATGACAGCCGCTTGTTTATGAATAGCCTTGATTTACAGCTTGCGGGCCGTTTTGAGCGGTTTAATGATGTCGGTAGCGTATTTGCCCCCAAGGCCGCCCTTTCCTGGACCCCACTGAAAGGTTTTCAGATCAGGGCGGCCTATTCCGAAGGGTTCCGGGCGCCTAATCTGGAACAGGTGAACAGTACGGTTGTCACGCGGACAAATACCCGCACCGACTGGTACCGATGTCAGGCGGCGGTAAACAAAGGGGATGCGGCAAATCTGGGGGATTGTGGTGCATTCGGCGATAGTGTGGAAAGCCTGCGCTCCGGCAGTGGGGATCTGAAACCGGAGCGAACTAAAAACTATTCGGTAGGCCTGGTTTTTGCGCCTGAGAATGATTTTGGTTTTACCTTCACCGTGGATTACTGGCGCATTGAGCAGCGGGACCTTGTGGGTATTTTCGGGGATTCTAATCATATCGCCCTTGACTTTGTCCGGCGTATGGCAGGTAGCAGTAACAGTGATGTTATAAGGGCAGCGGCCACACAGGATGATATTGATTTCTTTGCCGGAAGCGGTCTGACCGCTGTCGGGGAAGTGGTTAATGTTAATGACCTTTATCTTAATCTGGACCCCCGGGTTACGGAAGGTATTGATCTTGGGCTTTATTTCCAGATTGATGATACGGCAATCGGTAATTTTGATTTCAAAGCCAATGCCTCACATCTTGTAACCGCCTTTCAGGATTTATCTTCTGGTGCTCTGGAAATCAATGCCTTTGGTGAAGATGCCATCATTATTGCCGGAGCCGGTGATTTGATTGAACAGAATGCCCGTCCTAAATGGCAAGCAACCGGTACGGTCACATGGCGTAATGGCAATTGGGGGGCAGGATTGTGGGCCAAATATACTGGCAAGGTATTTGAAACCGGCGTAGCACAAAATGATACAGGTGATTTATTTGTTATTGAAGATTGGTTCCGGGTTAATACTTACATGCAATATACTTTTGATAAAGGTGCATTAAAGGATACTCGTATTCGCCTTGGCGTAAGAAATGTGTTTGATAAAGCCCCCCCGCTCGCAGACAATACGTTTGGGTATTTGAGCAGCTTGCATAGTAGCGAGGGTCGTTTCTGGTATGCATCTGTTCGTAAATCATTCTAATATTGATCTGCCGTAAATAATATAAAGGTGGTGGGTGACTGCCACCTTTTTTCATATAGGGTAACAAGATGAGACTTTTGATCGTTAATCTCTTTTTTCTGATGTTTTTTCATCAGGTGGTTCTGGCAGAAAATACGACATGTGATTTTGGGACGGTTAAATTTCTGAGTGATTACCCGACGGCACGACTAAATGGATGCGAGGAAAAATCAGGAAATTATTACTTGTATATTTCGCCTGAAGTCAAACCGGTTAACCCCAGCCCATGGTATGGTTTTAAGGTCGTGTCCGATCAGAAGAGGACGATAAATGTTTATCTTAACTATACCTACGCCAGCCATCGTTATTGGCCAAAAGTCAGCAGGGATGGTTTGCACTGGCGCACCCTAGAGGCCAATAAAATTACCAAATACAGCAAGGGCAGAAAGATTCGTCTGAAGATTTCGGTGGATGACAAGCCGTTGTGGATTTCTGCACAGGAAATATTAAATAACCAGCAGTATGATCTCTGGAATCGTCATATGGCCCGC
>DRKK01000155.1 GCA_011051815.1 Sphingomonadales bacterium
ACTTTTGGGCAGCATATGGACCGATGAACCGCCCGGAATAACCGCCAGCAAATTGTCCCAGCCGCCACGAACGCCGCCCGCATGCTTTTCAATCAGCTCTCTCAGCGGAATGCCCATTTCTTCTTCCACATTACACGGGTTGTTCACGTGACCGGAAATACAAAACAGTTTCGTCCCGGTATTATTCTCCCGGCCCAGACCGGCAAACCACGCGCCGCCGCGCCGCAGAATGGTCGGGGCCACCGCGATAGACTCCACATTATTCACTGTGGACGGACAGCCATAAAGACCCACATTGGCCGGAAACGGTGGTTTCAGACGCGGTTGGCCCTTCTTGCCCTCAAGACTTTCAATGAGCGCTGTTTCCTCGCCGCAGATATAAGCCCCGGCCCCCCGGTGAACATAAACGTCAAATTTATAACCCGTCCCGCAGGCATTATCACCGATCAAGCCATCGGCATAGGCCTCTTGTATGGCCGCATCCAGCACATCGGCCTCATGGACAAACTCGCCGCGAATATAGATATAAGCGGCACAGGCCCGCATGGCGAAGCCAGCCACAAGACAGCCTTCAATCAGCTTATGGGGGTCATGGCGCATAATCTCCCGGTCCTTACAGGTACCCGGTTCGCCCTCATCCGCATTGACCACCAGATATTGGGGACGTCCATCGGATTCCTTGGGCATGAAGGACCATTTCAGGCCGGTGGGAAATCCCGCTCCGCCCCGGCCACGCAGGCCGGATGCCTTCATCTCGTTAATGATCCAGTCGACGCCTTTTTCCAGTATCTGCTTGGTCCCGTCCCAGTCACCGCGTTTCTTTGCGGCGTCCAGACCATAGCTCTGATAGCCATATAGGTTGGTAAAGATGCGATCTTTATCTGCAAGCATTATTCCTGCCCTCCCTGTACGGCACAAAATTCTTTTAAGGTCGTCGGGCCACCCTGCGGTGCCGATTTATGACGGTCTGTGGTTTGCGGTCCCGGTACGGGAACCTCACCACTCTTGATGGCCTTGATGAATTTACGGGTGCTGTCATTATCCAGATCCTCGTAATATTCCTTTTTATAGGCAATCACCGGCGCATTAACGCACGCCCCGGCACATTCCACCTCAAGCAGGGTAAACTCACCGTCCGCCGTGGTCTCCCCAAAACCTATGCCCAGCTCATCCTGACAGGCGGCAACCACATCGTCGGACCCCCGCAACCAGCATGGGGTGGTGGTACAGACCTCTATCACATGTTTACCCACAGGTTTCAGATTATACATGGTATAGAAGCTCGCCACTTCCTGCACCCGGATATAGGCCATATCCAGAAGCTCGGCCACATATTCCATCACCGGAATTGAAACCCAGCCGTTATTCTGTTCCTGCGCACGGGTCAGCAGAGGCATCACCGCGCTTTGCTTGCGATTTGCGGGATATTTCGCCATCTGTCCCTCGGCCCAGATCATATTCTCAGCCGTAAACTCAAATTTTTCCGCGTTTCTTACACTGATGTTCATCGGTCAACCTCTCCGAACACAATATCAAAAGACCCCATCAAGGCCGGAATATCGGCCAGCATATGCCCCCGCGCCACATGATCCATAGCCTGCAGATGAGCAAAGCCCGGGGCGCGAATTTTACAGCGGTAAGGCTTGTTGCTACCGTCGGAAACCAGATATACACCGAACTCGCCCTTGGGGGCTTCAACGGCGGCATAGACCTCACCCTCCGGCACTTTGAAGCCTTCGGTATAGAGTTTGAAATGCTGAATCAAAGCCTCCATAGAGGTTTTGATGTTAGCCCGGCGCGGCGGTGTCACCGTATGATCCGTGGACAGCACATCGCCCTTTGGCATTTTCTCAATACACTGGCGGATGATCCGCATGCTTTGGTACATTTCCTCAATGCGCAGGACAAAGCGGTCATAACAATCACCGTTTTTGCCCACGACCACGTCAAAATCCATATCATTATAGGCATCATAGGGCTGCGCCTTGCGCAAGTCCCACGCCACGTTGGAGCCACGCAACATGGCCCCGGTAAAGCCCAGTGCGTAACATTCCTCTGCGGTTACCTTACCGATACCCACATTACGCTGTTTGAAAATGCGGTTTTCCGTGACCAGCGTTTCAATATCATTCATGGTTTTCGGGAAATTATCGCACCAGCGCAGAATGTCATCAGCCAGCCCCTCGGGCAGATCCTGATGCACGCCGCCGGGCCGGTAATAATTGGCATGAAGCCGCGCACCGCATACCCGCTCATAAAATTCCATGAGCAATTCCCTCTCCTCAAACCCCCAGAGGATTGGTGTCAAGGCGCCCACATCCATACCATGAGCGGTCACATTCATAATGTGATTGAGGATCCTGCCTATTTCGCAATAAAGCACGCGGATATATTGCCCCCGCTCCGGCACCTCAAGGCCCAAAAGCTTTTCAATAGCCAAACAGAAAGCATGCTCCTGATTCATGGGCGAGACATAATCCAGCCGATCAAAGTAGGGAATGCTCTGAAGATAGGTTTTATGCTCAATCAACTTTTCCGTACCCCGGTGCAACAGACCGATATGAGGGTCGGCGCGCTCGACCACTTCACCGTCAAGCTCCAGAATGAGCCGCAAAACCCCGTGAGCCGCAGGATGCTGTGGCCCAAAGTTTATATTATAGTTTTTAATATCTACTTCAGCCATATTCTCAACTCTCTTGCCCGCCGGATTCAGCCGTGCCGTCTGCTTTTTCATCACCGGGCAATATATATTTGGCCCCTTCCCAGGGACTCATGAAATCAAAATCCCGAAATTCCTGTTGCAATTTAACCGGCTCATAAACAACCCGCCGCTCTTCCTCGCTATAGCGCAGCTCCACATAGCCCGTAAGGGGGAAGTCCTTGCGTTGGGGATGGCCCTGAAAACCATAATCAGTGAGCAGGCGACGCAGATCAGGATGGCCGTCAAACATGACCCCATACATGTCCCATACCTCGCGCTCATACCAGTTGGCCGCTGGATAGACGTCTGTTACGGACGGCACCGGTGTTTCATCATCAGCCAGAATTTTTATCCGCACCCGGATATTATGTTTCAGACTCAACAGATGATAAACAACGTCAAATCGCCGCGCCCGTTCGGGATAATCGACACCACAGATATCCGTTAGCTGGGCAAACTTAAACAAAGCCTCATCCCGCAGGGTGGTCAGAACCGTAACAATCTTGTCCGCCCGCGCCCGAACCGTCAGCTCCCCTAGAGCGACCTCAAAGCCATGAACTTCATTTTCCAGCGCCCGGACGATGGCATCGCCCATATCATTCAGTGTTTCCTGATTGCTCACCATAGCCCTCCTTATCTGTCCAACGCCACGGTACGTCGAATCTTCTTCTGAAGTTGCAAAATACCGTAAACCAGCGCCTCTGCTGTGGGCGGACAACCCGGAACATAAATATCTACCGGCACAATGCGGTCACAACCGCGCACCACCGAATAAGAATAATGATAATAGCCGCCGCCATTGGCACAGCTGCCCATGGAAATCACATAACGGGGCTCGGCCATCTGGTCATAGACCTTACGCATGGCCGGGGCCATTTTATTGGTCAGGGTTCCCGCCACGATCATCACATCGGACTGGCGCGGGGACGCCCGGGGGGCAAATCCCATACGCTCCACATCATAGCGGGGCATACTGGAATGCATCATCTCAACAGCACAGCAGGCCAGACCAAATGTCATCCACCACAGGGAGCCGGTTCTGGCCCAAGCGATAACATCGTCAAGGCTTGCGACCACAAAGCCCTTGTCGGACAGCTCATCAGACAAGGATTTGAAATAAACATCCTGATCCACAGCGGGCAATGTTCCCGCGCTTTCGTCTTTTGACATTTCTACTCCCACTCCAAAGCCCCCTTCTTCCATTCATAGATAAATCCAATGGTCAACACGCCCAGGAAAATCATCATGGAAACAAAGCCGAAAAGGCCGATCTTGCCCAGGGAAATTGCCCAGGGAAACAGGAAGGCTACCTCAAGATCAAAGATAATGAACAAAATGGCCACCAGATAAAAGCGCACATCAAAGGGCTTTCTGGCACTATCAAAGGCCTCAAACCCACATTCATAAGCGGATAATTTCTCCGCGTCCGGCTTTTGCTCGACCAGCATCATGGGGAGCATAATGAACATGCAAGACATAATTATAGCGATAAAAAAGAAAATCAGAATTGGAAGATATTCGAGCAGCAATCCATCCATCTGTGCTCAACCCCTTCTATTTAACATTGTTACGGGCGAAATTCACGCCAACCGTGACGTCTAACCCTCACTGATTTAATAGCCCGAAGTGACATAAAATGCCAATGCTTTTTTTGGGAAAAAGCTTTACATGTGAAGAATATACAATTGACGGAAAAATAAGGGAAAATGGCGGGAGTGACGGGACTCGAACCCGCGACCTCTGGCGTGACAGGCCAGCGCTCTAACCAACTGAGCTACACCCCCAGAAAATACCGCTGAGGCGTGGGATTGATTTAAGCCATTCACCTGACACAGTCAAGCGGCTTTTCATCAAATCCGATATATTACAAAATATATGGTTAACACATTGTAATATTTAAGATAATGGTGGGCGATGAGAGACTCGAACTCCCGACATCTTCGGTGTAAACGAAGCGCTCTACCAACTGAGCTAATCGCCCCATTTCTTAAAACAACAACATGCTTCCGTCATCTTGTGGATGCATGTCTACAGACTGTTTGAAGATATGTAAAGCCTAAAAAAAGACGGTTGGCGATTTTTCCGCCAACCGTCTTTTAAAAACAGGCAAATTACTTGTTAACAGCGTCTTTAAGGCCTTTACCGGCTTTAAACTTAGGCTGTTTAGACGCAGGAATCTGGATTTTTTCACCGGTGCGCGGGTTACGGCCTTCACTGGCAGCACGTTGTGCAACGCTAAATGTTCCAAAACCGACCAAACGCACATCACCGCCAGATGCCAAAGCATCGGTAATGGATGAGAATACGCCATCTACAGCAGCTGCTGCATCAACTTTTGAAAGACCGGCGGCAGTTGCCACGGCGGCGACGAGATCATTTTTATTCACTATCTTCCCCTTATGTAAAGTATTACTGAATTGGTTAAAAGTGGATGCAGTGTAGCCGCCGTTTTTTATTTCGTCAAAGGGAAAACCTCACAAAACTGCGGTTTTTTGAATAAAGTTTGCTTGACATTGAAAACACTGTGATTTTCACCAACAAAAAAGCACCCGACTTATACAGAAGGGTGCTTTACGGGCAGAAATGCCCGGAAAAGTTACCGGTCTACCCGCTTTCTAATGACGGGCCGTCGTGCCAAATTCAGATTCGGATTTATCCTTGGCCAGAGATACCGCCGCTTCCACATCCTCGGGGGCGAGAGGGATCAAGGATTCTGCCAGCGCAACTTTTAAAACCTGATGTACTTTGCTGACCGGTAAAATATCAAGGCCCCGAATAACATTGTCAGGGATATCCGCAAGGTCTTTCATATTTTCTTCGGGAATCAATACCGTCTTAATACCACTGCGCAATGCTGCCAGCAGTTTTTCCTTCAGACCACCGATCGGCAGCACCCGCCCACGCAGGCTTATCTCACCGGTCATGGCCACATCGCGCCGCACCGGATTATTGGTCAGAACCGACACAATAGAGGTGATCATGCCAACCCCAGCAGACGGGCCGTCTTTCGGTGTCGCCCCTTCGGGCAGATGGATATGAATATCCGTCTTGTCAAACAGGGACGGCTGAATACCAAATTCCAGCGCCCGGGAACGCACATAGCTCATGGCGGCCTGAATTGATTCCTGCATCACATCACCCAGCTTGCCGGTGATGGTAACCTTACCCTTGCCGGGGGATGAAATGGCTTCGATCTGCAAAATAACACCGCCGACCTCGGTCCAGGCAAGACCGGTGGTAACCCCGACCATATCCTTGTCTTCCAACTCGCCAAAAATAAAACGTTTGATGCCGCCGTATTTTTCCAGATTACGGCAGGTGATTTTCACGGATTTTACCTTACCCAGCACGATTTCCTTCACCGCCTTGCGGATCAGTTTGGCAATCTCACGTTCCAGATTCCGCACCCCGGCCTCGCGGGTATAGCTGCGGATAACTTCGCGAAGGGCTCCCTCGGAAATTGACCATTCGTGGGCTTTCAGTCCGTGGTCCTTCATTTGTTTGGTGATCAAATGCCGCTTGGCAATTTCAACCTTCTCGTCTTCCGTATAGCCGGACAGGTTAATAACCTCCATCCGGTCCAGAAGCGGTTGCGGCATATTCAGGGTATTGGCCGTGGTCACGAACATCACATTGGACAGGTCATAATCAACCTCCAGATAATGATCGTTGAATTTACTGTTTTGTTCCGGGTCTAGAACTTCCAACAGGGCCGATGACGGGTCGCCCCTAAAATCATTGCCCATCTTGTCAATCTCATCCAGCAGGAACATGGGATTGCTGGAACCGGCTTTTTTCATACTCTGAATCACTTTGCCGGGCATAGAGCCAATATAGGTGCGCCGATGGCCGCGAATCTCGGCCTCATCCCGCACGCCGCCCACGGAAAAGCGAACAAAATTCCGGCCCGTGGCCCGGGCAATGGATTTACCCAGTGACGTCTTGCCCACACCGGGTGGCCCCACCAGACACAGGATCGGGCCTTTAATTTTTTTGGTTCTTTGCTGAACCGCCAGATATTCCAGAATACGTTCCTTGACCTTTTCCAGACCGTAATGATCCTCATTGAGGATATTTTCGGCCTGTTCCAAATTAAGCTTGGTCTTACTGTTCTTCTGCCATGGCACTGACAGCATCCAGTCAAGATAGTTGCGCACCACCGTTGCCTCGGCAGACATGGGACTCATGGATTTAAGTTTTTTCAATTCGCCAAGGCATTTTTCACGGGCTTCCTTGCTGAGCTTGGTGGCTTTGATCTTGTCTTCAAGTTCGCCAATCTCATCCTTGGTCTCATCGCCTTCACCCAGTTCCTTCTGAATGGCTTTCATCTGCTCATTAAGATAATATTCCCGCTGGGTTTTTTCCATCTGGTTTTTTACCCGGTGGCGAATTTTCTTCTCCACCTGCATGACACCGATCTCACCTTCCATCACACTGTAAATCTTTTCCAGACGTGATATGAGGTTGGAATTTTCCAGCAATTCCTGTTTGGAAGATATGGTCAGCGACAAATAAGACGCCACCACATCGGACAATTTCGCCGGATCTTCAATCTGATTCACCGTGCTTTGTATTTCCGAAGGAATTTTTTTATTGACCTTGATATATTGCTCAAACTGTTTCAGGACAGAGCGAACAAGGGCTTCCAGCTCTTTTGACTTTTCAACAACCGGCTGGTCAATCTCTGCTTCAGCTTCAAAAAAGTCATCATTATCCAGATAACGGGTAATCTTGGCCCGCTCGCCGCCTTCCACCAGAACCTTTACCGTCCCGTCCGGCAGTTTCAGGAGCTGCAGAACCGTCGATACCGTACCAACCGAATAAATATCGTCCGTCGCCGGATCATCATCATTGGCATCTTTTTGCGAGACAAGAAGAATTTTCTTGTCGTTGCTCATGACATCTTCCAGTGCCTTGACCGATTTTTCCCGGCCCACAAACAGCGGTACGATCATATGTGGGAAAACCACAATGTCTCTTAGGGGAAGTACGGGGTATGTAATACTCATCAGGGCGTCCATTCGTTGACTGTAATCTTCATATATTTAGGCATAAAACACCCAAGTTCAAGGCCGGCCTTGCGTTTTTACGCCTCAAAACCCCCAAAATGATGATGACGGAAAAAGGGTGATCAGGCCCCCGCAGGCGCGGATGCCTCACCCTGTTTGGTTTTGGTATAGATATAAAGCGGCTGGGTTTGACCCTTGACCACATCCGCATTGACCACGACCTCATCAACCCCGTCAAGGCCGGGCAATTCAAACATGGTATCCAGCAAAATATCTTCCATAATCGACCGCAATCCCCTGGCACCGGTTTTGCGAAGAATAGCCTTTTTGGCAATCTCTATCAACGCGCCATCGGTAAAGGTTAGCTCCACTTCTTCCATGGAGAACAGGCGCTGATACTGCTTGACCAGAGCGTTCTTGGGTCGGCTGAGAATTTCAACGAGGGCATCTTCATCCAGATCCATCAGGGTTGCCAGAACCGGCAAACGGCCAACAAATTCAGGAATCAGTCCAAAATGCAACAGATCATCCGGCTCCAAATCCGACAGAATTTCACCGATCTTGCGATCATCATCAGGGGCCACATTAGCGCCGAAGCCAATGGATTTTCCCTCAAGGCGGTGGGCGATAATCTTGTCAAGGCCAGCAAAAGCGCCGCCGCAAATGAACAGGATATTGGTGGTATCCACCTGCAGGAATTCCTGCTGTGGGTGCTTGCGCCCGCCTTGGGGCGGCACGCTGGCAACAGTGCCTTCCATGATTTTCAACAGGGCTTGCTGTACGCCTTCCCCGGATACATCCCGGGTGATAGACGGATTGTCAGACTTACGGCTGATCTTGTCCACTTCATCAATATAAACGATACCGCGCTGGGCATCTTCTACATTATATTCAGCGGCCTGAAGCAGTTTCAGAATAATATTTTCCACATCCTCGCCCACATAACCGGCTTCGGTCAGCGTGGTGGCATCGGCCATGGTGAAGGGCACATCCAGAATACGGGCCAGAGTCTGCGCCAGCAATGTCTTGCCGCAACCCGTAGGACCCAGCAGAAGAATATTGGATTTCGCCAGTTCAACATCATCACCTTCTGTGGAATGTTGCAGACGCTTGTAATGGTTATGAACCGCAACGGACAGAACCCTTTTGGCCTGTTCCTGACCGATCACATAATCATCCAGGGTTTGCAGAATATCAAGCGGTGTGGGAACCCCGTCACCGGTTTTGGCCATGGAGGTTTTATTTTCCTCGCGGATAATATCCATACAAAGCTCAACACATTCATCACAGATAAAAACGGTTGGTCCCGCAATGAGTTTTTTTACTTCATGCTGGCTCTTGCCACAAAATGAGCAATAGAGTGTATTCTTGCTTTCACCGGACTTTGATTTCGTCATAAGGTATCTATTCCTAAAAGTTCCCTTATATGCTACTCTGACTACGCTATAAATCTCAACGGATTTTTTGCCAGATTGTCATATTTTTCTATCGTTTTTCCCCAAGCCACACAAAATGATGCTTAATCAAGACGTAGTTTAGCAAAAAACTAGGAAACAATTAATTAACAAAAATGATTAATTTGCAAATTAATCGCATAGTTTATTCTATTTATCTTCTGCTTTAGAAGGACCGGGACGTTTGTCAAAAATCTCATCTATCAAGCCAAATGTCTTGGCTTCTTCCGGTGACATGAAAGTATCCCGTTCCAGCGCATCGACAATTTTGGCCAGCTTCTGCCCGGTATGTTTAACATAAATTTGATTCAATCTTTCCCGCAAAGCCAGAATTTCACGGGCCTGAATCTCAATATCCGTGGCCTGCCCCTGCACACCACCAGAAGGTTGATGCACCATTATGCGGGAATTAGGCAGGGAATACCGCTGTCCCTTTTCGCCCGCCGCCAAAAGCAATGACCCCATGGAACAGGCCTGACCGATACAAATGGTGCTAACCTTGTTGCGGATATATTGCATGGTGTCATAAATGCCCATGCCCGCCGTGACCACGCCGCCCGGTGAATTGATGTAAAAAGCAATATCCTTTTTGGGATTTTCCGCTTCCAAAAACAAAAGCTGTGCCGTAATAAGCCCGGCCACCTGATCATTGACCTGCCCGGTCAGAAATATAATATTTTCTTTTAAGAGGCGGGAGAAAATGTCATAGGACCGCTCGCCTCGACTGGTCTGCTCCACCACCATGGGCACCAAAGTATTCATAAATGTATCGCGCACGTCGCTCATATCAGCTTTCCTGTTTTTAAAGTAAGTGCGGGCATCTTAGCCAATGCCCGTCACCAAATCCTTAACTTTTTGGCCTGCTGATTATTTTTTCTCAGCTTTGGCCTTTTTTGCCGGTGCTTTCTTCGGAGCGGCTTTCTTAGCGGCAGGCTTCTTAGGCGCCGCTTTCTTTGCCGCTGGCTTTTTCGGTGCCGCTTTCTTCTTGGCTGCCGGTTTTTTCTTGGCCGCTTTCTTGATGTCTTTCTTGGCCATATCCTCGGCTTCTTCAGCCTCAATGGCGGCAATCAATTCATCACGGGAAACCTTCTTGTCCTTGACATCGGCAAGCTCCAAAATGAAATCAACCACTTTTTCTTCAAACAATGGCGCACGCATCTGGGCCATGGCCTGCGGGTTTTGCTGATAAAATTCAAAAACCTGTTTTTCCTGTCCTGGATAACGCTGGGCTTCCTGTGAAATCTGACGGGTCACTTCTTCCTGAGTGACCGTGACCTCATTCTTCTGACCGATTTCGGACAGAAGCAGGCCCAAACGAACCCGGCGCACGGCGATGGCGCGATATTCTTCTTTCACATCATCGCCCGGCTCATCAATATCTTCCGGTTTAATTTCCGGATTTTCTTCCAGAGCTTCCCGGTGCAAATCCATTTTCAACTGTTGCCAGATCTGGTCAAATTCCAGATCAACCATGCCTGCGGGAACCTCAAAGGAAACTTCATCGGCCAAAAGGTCAAGCAAAGAACGTTTCAGCTTGGTTCGGGCCAGCCCCTGATTCTCCTGTTCAACCTGTTTCTTCACCAGATCTTTCAGGGCATCAAGATTTTCCAGACCGAATTTTTTGGCCATATCATCATCAATGACCATGTCAGCAGGCTTTTGGACTTCGTGAATTTTCACTTCAAAAACCGCTGCTTTACCGGCCAGATTTTCCGCCTGATAATTTTCCGGGAACGTCACCTCAACATTTTTCTCATCACCCGCTTTCACGCCAACCAGCTGTTCTTCAAAGCCGGGGATAAAGCTGTTGGAACCAAGCTCCAGCTGATGACCTTCTGCCGCGCCGCCGTCAAAGGCTTCGCCGTCCACCTTGCCAAGAAAGTCCATCAGAACCGCATCGCCGTTCTGGGCTTTATATGTCTTGGCGGCTTTTTTAAAGTTTTTCTGCTGGCCGGCGATTTTAGTCACCGCTTCCATGACCTGGTCATCATCGGCCTCAACCACGAACCGTTCCAGTTTCAATTTGGCCAGATCGGGGATGTCAAATTCCGGGGTGATTTCCACGTCAATGGAATATTCAAGGTCAGTACCTTCATCAAAGGACACCACTTCGATCTTTGGCTGCATGGCGGGGCGGACATTCTGCTCATCCAATGCGGCCTGCGAGGTGCTATTAATGGTTTCTTCCAATACCTGACCCAACAGGTTTTTACCGTGCAGCTTTTTCAGCAAAGACAGAGGCGCTTTGCCGGGGCGAAAACCGGGCATTTTGATCTGCCCTTGAATTTTTTTCACTTCTGCATCGATCTTGGCATCAATATCGTCTGCGGAAATGACAACTTTATATCCGCGCTTCAAACCTTCTGAGACTGTTTCCGTTACCTGCATGTTTACTCTGCTTTTCCTGAGGGGCCGTAAAGCCCGCTTTAATGTTAAACCGCATATCGACAGACATCAAAAGAATGGTGCGGGTGAAGGGACTTGAACCCCCACGTCATAAGACACTAGAACCTAAATCTAGCGCGTCTACCAATTTCGCCACACCCGCATTCTATTCATAAAATATGGCCGAATCTGCATATATGTTGGTCTTTATAGTCATTTAAGAATAAATTTCCACCGAAAAAATGCCTTATCCGGTGGATTCCGAAATATATGAGAGTGTGGCGGGGATTTGGCCCTCAATATCCTCTGAAATCAAGCCGGGACCAAAGGCTGTGGCCGCCGCCCCATGAACCCACACCGCCGCCAAGGCCGCCTCGAAAGACGCCATCCCCTGCGCCATCAGACCAAGGCACAGCCCGGCCAGAACATCGCCCGACCCCGCCGTGGCAAGGGTTGGCGGGGCATTGTCATTAATCACAGCCCGGCCATCCGGACCCGCAATCACCGTATCCGGGCCCTTGTAAATAACCACCGCCCCGGACCGCCGGGCCGCCGCCCGGGCCGCCGCAAGCTTACCCCCGGCCATATCCGGGAACAGGCGGGCGAATTCACCGGCATGGGGAGTGAGGACAGGACATTGACCGGACTTGGCAATGGCTTTGAACAGCCTGTCCGGCTGATCAGCAAAGACGCTTAGCCCGTCCGCATCAATGACGCAGCCGCGCCCGGCGGCCAATATCTGTAAAACATGATCCCTTGTGCGCTCGTTGACCCCACCGCCCGGCCCGACACACCAATGGCCTATCCGGTCGTCTTTCAGGTAAGTGCCAATGTCCCCCTTGCCCATAAAAGGCTTTATCATCACTGCGTTCAATTGGGCAGCGTGGGCCACCACCGCCGCCTCAGGACAGACCACACTGACCAGCCCCGCCCCGATTCTGAGCGCCACACGCGCCGCAAGACGCGCCGCGCCGCCATGAGCCGGCCCGCCGCTGATCACCGCCCCGTGGCCCCGGTTATATTTGTGGCCCGTCAAGGTGGGGCAGGGAAACTGGTCACGCCAAAGCGCCGGATCATTATGATAAGTTTGAGGGGAAATATCTGTCAGCACCCGGTCCGAAATACCAATATCCGCAACCTCTAGCCTGCCACAATAATCGCGGCCCGGATAGAGCAGATGGCCTGGTTTACGTCTGAAAAAAGTCACCGTGGACGTGGCTTTAAGGCAAACCCCAAGAATTTGCCCGCTGTCACCTGACAGGCCGGACGGCATATCCACCGCCACCACATCAAGGTCAAGGCCATTGATTTTTGCAATGAGATTGGCCGCGGGTCCCTCTATATCCCGGCATAATCCGGCCCCGAATATAGCATCCACCACAAGAGCGTGATCCTGAATGGCCTCCGGCGTCAGGGGCAGAATATCACCGTCCCATCTTCCGGCCATCACCGCCGCATCCCCGGTTAATTTTTCGCACGTCCCCAGTAGCGCCAACGTCACTGGCCATCCGGCATCTTTTAAGTGGCGGGCAATGACAAATCCATCGCCGCCATTATTGCCCGGCCCGCAAAGTATCAGCGTTTTGATCCCCGCATAACGATGCATTATATGGCGGGTCACCCACAGACCCGCCGCCTCCATCAGATCACCCCCCGGTGTTCCGGCGCGGATGGTCATCTGATCCGCCCGCGCCATTTCTTCGGTCGTCAGCAGGGCATGACAGCCCTTGTCAGATTTATTTCTTTGAGGCAATCCATTCATTGACTTTATCTTCAAGAGTTGACAGCGGCAAGGCCCCATCCCGCAGGACAACTTCGTGATATTGCCGAATGTCAAATTTATCGCCCAATTCGGCTTTGGCCTTGGCCCGCAGGGACTGAATTTTGAGCATACCGATTTTATAGGCCGTGGCCTGCCCCGGCATGACGATATAGCGTTCAATGGCCTTGACCACGTCACCTCTGGGGTTCGGGGTATTGGTGGCCAGATAGTCTATGGCCTGTTCCCGGGTCCATTTCTTATCATGGATTCCCGTATCCACCACAAGGCGACAGGCCCGCCAGAGTTCCATAGCCAGACGGCCAAAATCTGAATAGGGATCCGCATAAAAACCCATTTCCTTGGGCAGAAATTCGCTGTATAGCCCCCAGCCTTCCGTATAGGCGGTATAGCCACCGAATTTGCGGAATTTGGGAATATTCTTTAATTCCTGCATGATCGCCAGTTGCATATGATGACCGGGGATGCCTTCGTGATAGGCCAAAGCCTCCATCTGATAGGTGGGCATTTCGGACATTTTATACAGATTGGCATAATAGATGCCGGGACGGCTGCCATCAGGGGCCGGACGATTGTAAAAAGCCTTACCCGCAGATTTTTCGCGAAAGGCCTCTACCCTCTTCACAATCAGGTCAGCTTTCGGTTTGCTGATGAAAACCTCGTCCAGACGGCCCTTCATGGTATTGATAATCTGTTCGGCTTTTGTCAAATAGGCCTGCTTGCCTTCTTCCGTGTTCGGGTAATAAAATTGCTTGTCGGTGCGGGTAAATTCAAAGAAATCCTGCAGGGAGCCTTCAAAATTGACCTTCTTCATAATGTCGCGCATTTCACCATGAATCCGCGCCACCTCATCCAGACCAAGTTGATGTATTTCATCGGCG
>DRKK01000156.1 GCA_011051815.1 Sphingomonadales bacterium
CGGTGCCCCACGGGCTAATTCCCCCTTGAATGCAACCTATAACATCCGTGCTGTTTCAGGCGGGACACAAAATGGTGGCAGCAATGGAACCACCAATATACCTGAACCTAATATATTACTGATAATGATGATTGGGTTGTTGGGCATTGCAAATACATCAAAAAGAAGGTTAACGAATATAAACCTCAGGCTCTAATTTAAGTCAAAAAATATGGCCATCTGTGGGAAGCTGTATATGATAAAGAATAAGAAAAATACTATTTATAATTCAATAGAACCAACCATAAAAATTTCTCACATGGCTTTCTCATGCCCTCCGCTTCAAAAATTTGAAAATAAGCAAACTTATTGATGGATATGGCACAAAAAATACAAACGCAATAAGAGCCTTAAGAGGCCACCCTATACCCATATTTGACCAATATAGGCTGTTGGCTTCTGCCTTGAGTTCCGGACTGACCCCCAATGTTCTCTCGAAATCTGTCATCCCGTAAAAGTCAAAACCCATTGAAGAAAGTCTTATATTACCAAAAAATTCCGGCCAATAGGCACTAATAAGAACAATGGCAAAGATGATCGGTAAGGAAATAATATTTATAAAAATGATACCCGTGTTCTTGTTGGCCCTGTTTCTATATGCAAGAACCAAAAATGGTGTGGCAAAAATCATTCCCACAAAGAGTGTTTGTATAAGAATGCCAAACGCTTCCACAAATGACTCACTTCTTGAAAATATTAATTTAAAATATGATACCCGTCATTCTTCCCCAAACTTGTCCTCTACGAGCTTTTCCAGGGCGTCCAGAGCGGCCTTTGCGGCATTGCCGCTTCCCTTCAAGGTCACCTGCTCCCCCTTGGCGGCGGCGAGCATCATCAGGCCCATGATGGAGGTGCCGACGACCTCGGTACCGTCTTTGGAGACCGTTATTTCCGCGTCGAATTCGCCCGCAACCCCGACAAATTTTGCCGAGGCGCGCGCGTGAAGGCCCCGTTCATTGCGAATTGTGACAATGCGGATTTCGGGGGCAGTTTCAGGCGCGGTATCCATCGCGCTCATCCATTATCCCCGGACAGGACGTGGGAAGCAACATTGATATATTTTCGGCCCGATTCCTGCGCCGCCGTAATCGCCTCTTCCATACCGCAAACCTTGCGGACGCTGGCCAGTTTGATCAACATGGGCAGGTTAATGCCGGCAATGACCTCCACCTTGGCATTTTCCATGATAGAGATGGCCAGATTGGACGGCGTACCACCAAACATATCGGTGAGCAGGATCACCCCGTCCCCCTGATCCACATCCTTGACCGCATTCAGGATATCCTGCCGCCGTTGTTCCATGTCATCATCCGGCCCGATACAGATGGCGCGCACAGCCTTTTGCGGGCCAACCACATGTTCCATGGCCGACACAAATTCCTCTGCCAGCCGCCCGTGGGTCACAACAACCATACCAATCATTCGTTTTTCATCCTCACTTTATTCTTGGGCCAAATTCTTTTTTATGGGCAGTTCCCGGTGATCTACATTCGCCGCAAAGCCTTCTTCATTAAGCATTTTTGCTATTTTTTCCGCCATAAAAACAGATCGATGCCGCCCGCCTGTACAGCCAAAGGCAATCTTTAAATAGGATTTACCCTCATCTTTATACTCAGGCAGGGCAAAGAAGATCAAGTCCGTAATGCGATTGCAAAATTCAACAAACCTGTCATCACCACTGACATAATCCTGAATTTCCGGGTCCATGCCGGTCAGGGATTTCAGGCTCTCCACATAATGGGGATTGCGCAGAAACCGCACATCAAAGACCAGATCCGCATCCCGAGGCAGGCCCCGCGGATAGGCAAAGGAGCTGACCATGATGCTCATATCACCGCCATGCTCCCGTTCAAACTGATGGGTCAGGGTCTGACGCAATTCCTGTATATCCACGCCGGAGGTATCATAGATAAAATCCGCCTCATCCCGGACAATTGACATCATTTGCCTCTCGCGGGCGATACAGTCCATGATCTGGCTGTCCTGATCCAGCGGATGCTTGCGCCGGGTTTCGGTAAAGCGTCTGGCCAATACCTCGTTACTGCTGTCAAAATAGATAATTTTCAGGCTGATATAGGGCCGCGCCCGCAATTCCGCCAGATTTTCCAGAACCATATCCGCCTGAAAATTCCGGGTCCGTACGTCAATACCAATGGCCAGCGCCGGCAACACATCGCTCTGCATATCCGACAGGACCATATCCACAACATTGGGCAACAGCGACACGGGCAGATTGTCTATGGCCTCATAATTCAGGTCTTCCAGTATCTTGAGCGCCGAAGATTTCCCCGCCCCCGACAGACCGGTGATGAGATAGAGCTCCAGGGTCTTGCCCGATGGCGTATTTGTATTACTTTCATTCATATCATTACCCTGCGCCGGATCGTTAGAGGAGTCAATATTACTGGGACAAAATATTCAGAGCCGCGTGCAATTTTTCCGGCGCGGACAGATCAAAGGCATGGAAATCAAGACAGGGAATATTCACTCCTTCCAGCGCGGAAAATTTCGGCTCCGGTAATCTGTCCAGCTGCGCCCTGTCCTTCAGGTCCACAATCAGGTCAACCGGAGCCACGGCCCGATGCGGCACCGACATTATACCCACATTGCGCACCTCTATCCGGCCTGCGATATTGGCCGCCGGGGACATAACCACCCGCCCGTTTTTGTTGATGGAAAGTTCCAGATAATCATCCCCGACCAGTTCCGCACCCCGGGCCATCATACGCAGTGCCAAATCAGACTTGCCCGATCCGCTCGGCCCGGTGAGCAGAACACCCCGGCCCTCATAAAATATGCCTGTAGCATGCATAAGGGTCACGAAGAACCCTCCGCCTTGGCGGGCAAATGACGCAGCTGCACGATGAAGCGCGCGCCCGTCACCCGGCGGCGGTTTTCGGCAATGATGGCCCCGCCGTGGGCCTCCACGATCTGCTTGCAAATACTCAGCCCCAGGCCGGAATGTTTGCCGAATGCCTCTGCCTTGGGCCGTTCCGTATAGAAACGGTCGAAAATATCTTCCAGCTTGTCTTCGGGAATGCCCTGGCCTTCGTCCTCCACCGCAACCTGCACCATGTCCCTCGTCTGGCTGAGCCTTATCCAGATATGGCTGTCTTTTTTGGAAAAAGAAATGGCATTATCGATCAGATTGCGGAACAGCTGACCCAATTGGCCCTCAAGACCGCGTACGGAATAGGCCCGGTCCAGCTTACGCCGGTCCTTGCCCTCTGCCCCGGCCACATCAAGATGCAAGGTCGGAATTTTACCGCTTTGAGAGGTATCATAAAGATCAATCAATGTTTCCAACAGGGTGATCAGATTAACCTCGGCCATCTGGCTGCGGGACATCTCAGCATCCAGCCGCGAGGCATTGGAAATATCGGTGATTAACCGGTCCAACCGCCCCACATCCTCGGCAATGATCCCCAGCAGCTTTTCCTTGGCCGCATCGGTTTTGGCCAATGACAAAGTTTCCACCGCACTTCTGAGCGACGTGAGCGGATTTTTCAGCTCATGGGATACATCGGCGGCAAAGGCGGCCACCGCATCGATCTGACGGGCCAAGGTAAAGGTCATATCCTTCAGGGAGCGGGACAGGTCACCGATCTCGTCATTACGGGATGAATAATCGGGAATATCGGCCCCGGTATGGGTTCCGGCACTGATCCGATCAGCGGACCGGGCCAGCCGTAATATGGGCCGGACAATGGTTCTGGCCAGAAACCAGGATAATAGAAGGGTCAGCAGCAACACACTGCCAAAATATTTCAGGAACGTCATACGGGTTGTGCGCACGGCCTCCCGTATGTCGCGGGTATCCGTTGACAGGAGCAGAGCCCCCAATACCCGGCGAAACCGCTGTATGGGTGCCGCGACGGTAATGATTTCCGCGCCGTCCGACAGCCGGCGAACCCGGTAGCCAATATCGCCCTCAAGCGCCCGCTCCACCTCCGGATAATGGCCCGCGATCTGATCTTTGACCTCATGATATTGTTCCAGATTTCGTTGCCGGTGCAAGCCATCCAGCAGCCGAGTAACCCGATCCTCTATCTTGGCCCAAAAAGCACTCCAGCCTTCATGCAAGGGCAGTTCATCAATGATGACCGCCTGATCAACGGCCAGATCCCGACTGTCCAGCCACAGGTTGCCGTCTAGGCCAAACAAGCGCGTGCGGTTGTTGGTGACCCCGACCACCCGGACAATAATCTGTTCTGCGGGCACAAGACGTAATTCGCTTTTGTCCGTGGTTGCCGTTGCCGCCTCGCCCAGCGCCCCGGCCATAACCTCCGCATCCTTGATCAGGGCCTCGATGCGGGACTGGATCATGGTTTCCTGATATTGATCGATATAGAGAATCCCAATCGCCAGAAATCCCAGCGCAATCAGATTTACCGCCAGAATACGAAAGGTAAGTGGCGACACCCGCCGCTCCCGACGGAGCAGTCTGACGTCGCTTTCTTCCTCTGGCGGGCTTATCTGATCATCAACTTTCACTATATCGGTATCCGACCCCGTATAACGTTTCTATGCCGTCGAATTCCGGGTCCACCTTACGGAATTTCTTACGCAGCCGCTTGATATGACTGTCGATAGTCCGGTCATCCACATAGACATCGTCATTATAGGCAATATCCATGAGCTGATCCCGGCTTTTCACATGGCCCGGACGATGGGCCAATGCCTCAAGAATCAGAAATTCCGTCACAGTCAGTTTGACATCCTTATCCGCCCACTCGCAGATATGGCGCAGGGGGTCCAGCTTGAGCCGGCCCCGGATCAGAACCCCGTCCTCATCCGGGCTATCGGTGCCCAGCTTCTGCCCCATGCGGCGCACCGCATCGACCCGGCGCAATATGGTCCGGATCCGCTCAATCAAAAGCCGTTGGGAAAAGGGCTTGGTGATATAATCATCGGCCCCCATTTTCAGGCCCAGCATCTCATCAATCTCATCATCTTTTGAGGTCAGGAAAATAACCGGAAAATCATGCTTTTCCCGCAGTCTGCGCAACAGCTCCATACCGTCCATACGGGGCATTTTAATGTTCAGCACCGCCAGGTCAGGCTGATCATCGTTCAATCCCTCCAAGGCCACCGAACCATCGGGATAGGTCGTTACCTCAAACCCCTCTGCCTCCAGCGCCATACTGACGGAGGTAAGGATATTCTGATCATCATCTACGAGTGTTATTTTCGGAGCCATTATATTATTTTTCCTTATAGTAAAGC
>DRKK01000157.1 GCA_011051815.1 Sphingomonadales bacterium
AGGGCTGTAGTCGAAAGCAGGGCGTAGAAAGTTTTTTTTCCGATAGCTGACATATTTGTTTCCTCCATATATTTTAAGCTACCTTAAAAATATGTCATACTTTTATTTTATAGTCAACTATATCTTTTGCTTATACTATAATTTTACCCTAATCCCGTCCAGTATAAAGGCCACATCCTTTTCTATGGCGGCCCGTAATTCATCACGGGAAAAATCATCCAGATAAATATAGGTCAGGAAATGTATGCGTTCGATGCGCGTAAACAGATAAGCCACATAATGGCAATCCGTATCAGGCTTGAAAACGCCTTCTGTCACAAAATGTGCCAATACCTTCTCAATGGCCTTGGCAAGACCATCCACAATAGTATCAAGATATTTCGGGGCCACGGTCGGGTCAGGCGTCGTGGCGATAAAAGCCACCACATGCCCCCATAATTCCCGCGACAATGCAGACAGGGTATCATCCACATTGGACATGATTACATCTGTTAACAGGTCAGCAGGCTTTGCCGTGTCCGCCAAGGCGACAAAGCCATCCAGCTTTTCCTTAATGCCCACTTCCCCCCGTGCCACAAGGGCCAGCAACAGCTCACCCTTGGACCCATAATAATTATAGACCGTTGCCGGGGACACCAGCGCGCGTTCGGCGATGACCTCTATCGTGGTATCATCAAAACCTTTTTCGACAAATAATTCTCCCGCTGCAACCTCAATCAGGTTACGCCGTTGTGCCTTTTGTTTTTCTCGTAAACTCGCCATTTCATTCCCTTGCGCGGCCTTGCCAACCGCTTATTCTAAATTTATACTAAACTATAACTTTATAGCTCTATATATATTTATAACGGTTTTGGGAATAAAAAAATATTTTTTTTGAAAACCAGGGTCTGTGGACAATTACAATCAGGGTGTTGGCAATCCACATTTTATCACTGGACAGCGCTACAGAATGCGCCGTAGTGTCATTCACTTCAAGCATTTTGTAGCGCTGTCCAGTGATAAAATGTGGATCGTCCGCAGGATTTGACCATAATGGCCCACTTTTACAGCAGTCGTCCTTGAATATACTGGTATGTCCGGCGTCCTCCTGCTTAAAATTGAGCCCTTATGGTCAAACCAACACCCTGATTGTAATTGTCCACAGACCCTAACGACCATCCAGTATTTGCATCAAACAGCCTGATAATATGGTCATACCCTCGGCAAGAAGGTCATCACTGATCGTCAACGGCGCCAGAAAACGAATGACATTTCCCCGTGTGCCACAAGATAACAGGATAAGCCCGGCCTTAGCCGCCGCCTGTACCAATGCCTTGGCCAGATCCGCATCGGCCTGCTGCATGGGATCATTATCCTTAACCAGTTCCAGCGCCACCATGGCCCCCAATTGACGCACTTCACCCATACAGCTCAGCTCAGACATCTGTTTCAAATGCCCGACAATCATCTCACCCAGAATTTGTGATCGCTCAACCAGTTTTTCCTGTTCAATAACCTCCAGCACGGCCAGCGCCGCTGCAATAGCAATCGGTGATCCCGCATAGGTGCCGCCCAAACCGCCCGGTTTGGCCGATTGCATAACATCCTTCCGACCCGTCACCGCCGATAAGGGGAACCCCCCGGCAAGGCTTTTGGCCAGCGTTATCATGTCCGGTTCAATACCCGCATATTCGGTGGCAAACATCCTGCCGGTTCTGGCAAACCCGGTTTGGATTTCATCCATGATCAGCAAAATACCATGCTGATCACATTTTTGCCGCAGGGCCTGAATGAAGCGCGGCGAGGCGATATTAAAACCGCCCTCCCCCTGCACAGGCTCGATAATCATGGCCGCCACCCGCGCCGGGTCAATATCGCTGGCAAAGATACCCTCCAGCGCCGCCAGAGCCTGATCCACGCTATAGCCCAGATATTCATTGGGAAACGGGGCATGAAAGACGTCGGACGGGAATGGGCCGAACCCCACCTTATAGGGCACCACCTTACCGGTCAGCGCCATCCCCATCATAGTCCGGCCATGAAAGCCACCGGAAAAAGCTATGATTCCGGATCGCCCGGTATGGGCGCGGGCTATCTTGATGGCATTTTCCACTGCCTCAGCTCCTGTGGACAGGAAAATAGTTTGTTTGGGACTATCCCCCGGCACCAGATCATTCAGCTTTTCCGCCAGTTCTATATAATTGGCATAGGGCGTGATCTGAAAACAGGTATGGCTGAAACAGTCCAGTTGCGCCTTCACGGCGTCGATAATTTTGGGATTATTATGGCCCGTATTGACCACGGCGATGCCCCCGGCAAAGTCAATATAACGCTTACCCTCCACATCCCAAATTTCCGCATTCCTGGCCTTGGCCGCAAAAATAGGCAACATTGTTGCCACGCCAGCCGGAACCGCTTGCTCCCGCCGGACCTGTAATTCTGTATTCTTCAACATCATGTCAACTCACGTTAGTCCGCCAAGGCAGATATATTTAATTTCAAGATAATCATCGAGCCCATATTTGGACCCCTCACGGCCAATACCGGATTGCTTGACGCCGCCGAACGGGGCCGCTTCATTGGAGATTATCCCCTCATTCACCCCGACCATGCCATAGTCCAGGGCCTCAGATACCCGCCAAATGCGGCCAAGGTTGCCGCTATAGAAATAGGACGCAAGGCCGTAAATGGTATCATTGGCCATTTCCACAGCCTCTGCCTCTGTCTCAAAACGATACAGCGGCGCCACAGGACCAAAAATTTCCGCCCCGAAAATTTCCATATCCCGGTCTACTTCAGTCAGGATCGTCGGCTGATAATATTGCGCGCCCTTCTCATGCACCGCCCCGCCGGTCAGTATTTTCGCGCCCTTTGAGGCCGCCTCCTGAACCAGCCGTTCAACCTTGGCCATGGCCGCACTGTTGATCAATGGTCCATTGGTTACACCATCCTCGTCATAGGCCCCCACTTTCAGGCCCGATACGGCCTGTTTCAACCGCGCGGCAAAGGCATCATAAATACCATCCTGCACAAAGATACGATTGGCACAGACACAGGTCTGACCACTGTTACGGTATTTTGACGCCATGACGCCGGCCACGGCCTGATCAATATCCGCATCATCAAAGACAATGAACGGCGCATTGCCGCCCAGCTCCATCGACACTTTCTTGACCGTATCCGCACATTGGCGCATCAGCATCTTGCCCACATTGGTCGACCCGGTGAACGACAGTTTGCGCACCACCGGGCTTTCCGTCAGCACCCCGCCAACGGCCGCCGCATCTGTGGTCGTGATCACATTGAATATGCCCGCCGGAAACCCCGCACGCGCCCCAAGTTCCGCCAGAGCCAGCGCAGAAAGCGGTGTTTCCTCGCTGGGTTTGACAATCACCGTGCAGCCCGCCGCCAAAGCCGGGGCCACTTTACGGGTGATCATGGCGTTGGGGAAATTCCACGGCGTGATCGCCGCCACGACGCCCACTGGCTGTTTTAAGACCAAAACCCGCTTGTCAGATGCCGGGGCCGGAATAATATCGCCGTAAATGCGCTTGGCTTCCTCAGCATACCATTCGATATAGGACGCCCCGTAGGCAATCTCGCCCAAAGATTCCGCCAAGGGCTTACCCTGTTCCTCACTCATCAAAACGGCAAGGTCATGTTTGTTGGCCAAAATCAGATCATGCCATTTGCGAAGGATAGCTGCCCGTTCCTTAGCCGCCTTTGCCGCCCAAGGCCCCATGGCCTTGTCCGCCGCCGCAATAGCCGCCGCCGTTTCTTCTGAGCCCATATCGGACACGGACGCCAAAAGCGCACCTGTGGCCGGGTTGGTGACCTCA
>DRKK01000158.1 GCA_011051815.1 Sphingomonadales bacterium
TCAAATATGCTTATGTCTTTGGCTCCGGTCAGAAACACCCCTTCATGCTGGTTTTCCCCAATTCAGAGCTTATGGCCGCCAGCGTCCGCAACCAGATGGACGATCCCGGCTGTGAATTTCCCGGCAGTTGCGCCAGCCTGTCAAGCTGCCTGTCTAGCTGTGTTGACGAAATCAACACCTATCAACTGACCGGTTTTGAGCGCATCGGCAAGGCATTGGTTATCCAGCGGGAATTATCACTGGAGGAAAATGAACTGACCCCGTCATTCAAGCTGATCCCCCGCCGTATCGAAGAAAAATATCAGGCCTATATTCAGGCCATGCAACAGCAGGATTATGACAATTTACCCGATGACGCCTACGTCATAGAATTGGATTGAGCGTATGAAAACCCATTATGGCGTCATAGGATTTGGACCGGTTGGGCGGGTTTTTGCAGCCCATCTGGCCCAAAACGGCCACCGGGTTTCGGTATTTTACCGCAACCCCACGGTTCGTATCGCCATGCGGGGTCATCCCCTTGAGGTCAAGGGCGAACTTACGGCCTCCGCAGAGGTCACAGATCTCTATTCCGATATGCAGGCCTTTTTGGATACGGGGATTGATGTCATCCTGATCTGTACCAAAAGTTCTGATTCCCCAGGCATTCTCAAACTGATCAAATCCCTCAACCACCGGGATGATATATTGTTTCTGTCCTGCCAGAACGGGCTGGATACAGAGCATCAGATCAGCGATATTTTCGGCCCCGGCCATGCCCTGCGCATGTCGGTGAATATGGGGTGCGGCAAGTCATCGGAGAATGTGGTACGGGTCAGCTTTTCAATGTGCCATTATCTGTCCTTAATGCCGGATGTGGACGAAGACTTAACCCACCAAATTGCCGATGATTTCACCCGTGCCGGGACCCCTCTTGAGGTTCGGGCCGATTACCGAACGGAGGTTTTCAAAAAAGCCCTGCTCAATTCCTCCCTCGGCAGCCTGTGCGCCATCACCCGCCACACCATGAGCAACATCATGAATCGCGAGCCGATGCGCGAAATGGTCGCCCAAATCATAGCTGAAGGCATTAAAATAGCCCAGGCCATGAATATCCCAATCACCGATGATTTTCTGGATCAAGCCCTCAGCTATCTGGAAAAGGGCGGCAACCACAAACCGTCAATTCTGATTGATATTGAAAACAGCAAAGTCACCGAAAATGAATATATGTGCGGCAAATTAACCCGCTACGCAGAAGAATATGGGGTCGAGGTCACCCTGATCCCCATCATATACAACCTGATAAAAACGACAGAGAGTTAGAGATGAGAAAAATTGAGAAAATTGGCGTTATCGGCGCCGGGACCATGGGGTCCGCTATTGCCCAGCATTTTTTAATGAAAGGCCTGCCCGTTACCCTGCTGGATCAGACAGAGGAAAGCTGTGCGCGGGGCCGAGAAATTATCTCAGGTTCACTGGGAGAGGCCCAAAAGCGGCGCATCATCAGCGAAGAACAATTTGAACAGATCATGTCAAACCTGACCTGCTCAGCCGATCAGGCGACCTTGGCAGATGCCGACCTTGTGGTCGAAGCGGTTTTTGAGGATTTGAAAGTCAAGCAAGACCTGTTTACCCGGCTGGAACAGGTCATCCGGCCTGACTGTATATTGGCCTCAAATACCTCATCCTTTCTGATCGGCGATATTGCCGAGGGTGCCAAACATCCGGAACGGATTGTCGGCGTGCATTATTTCTATCATGCGGCCAAGAACAAGCTGGTGGAGGTCATCCCCGGCCCGCAAACCGAGGGTAGCCTGATTGATGATCTGGTTAATTTCTATGCCTTTCACGGCAAGATACCGATCATCGTCAAGGATGCGCCCGGTTTTGCCATCAACCGCTTTTTTGTCCCCTGGCTCAATGAAGGCGCGCGCTTGCTGGAAGAAGGTTTCGGCAGCATAAAATATATTGATGAGGTCGCGCGCGCGGTCTTTGGCATTGGTATGGGGCCCTTTGCCCTGATGAATGCCACTGGAGTGCCCATCGCCATGCATGCGGCGGACGGGCTGGCCGGAAAGCTGGGCGACTTTTACAAACCCAGCCAGATTTTATGTGATCAGGTGGCCAGTGGCAACCTGTGGGACGAGGGTGATACCACCATCCTGAATAAGGGAACCAATGACGAAGACGTCATTACCTCGCGCCTGATTGCCGCCGCGCTCGGCGTTGCGGCCCAGATGGTTGGTGAGAGCGTAGTAGATGCCACTTCTACCGATCTTGGCACAAGAGCCGGACTGCGCTGGCCTGTGGGGCCCTTTGAGCTGATGAATAATATCGGCGTGGATAAAGTCGCCGCCATGGTCAAGGGGTTATTTTCCAGCTGGGATATGCCCCTGCCCGACTTTGCCTTTAACAGCAATGACCCCGTCACCCTTGACTGGGTGGAGAGCGCCGTCAATGGCGACAGTGGTTTTGTGATCTTCAATCTGCCCGACCGCATGAATGCCCTTGGGGAGCTGGTAGTCAGTCAATTGGATCACTGTTTTAAGGGACTGGACCAAAATCCGGATATAAATAAGATTTTCTTCCTTGGCCGGGGCAAGGCTTTTGTTGCCGGGGCCGATATTAAATTCTTCCTTGACGGATTGGCGGCGGATGACATTGGCCGTATTCAGAAATTCACTGAATTTGGTCAGGAAGTCCTGAACCGGATCTCTGCTTCTGACAAGACCACCATTGCCTTTGTCGACGGGCTGACCCTTGGCGGCGGGCTGGAACTGGCCCTTAGCTGTGATTACCGGATCGGGACGAAAAATACCGTCATGGCCTTCCCGGAAACCGGCATTGGCATCTATCCCGGCCTTGGCGGGACACAGCGTTCAAGCCGCCTGATCGGCAAAGGGCTGGCTAAATTTCTGGTGGCCACAGGACAATTTCTCAATGGGGCCAAGGCCTGTGAATATGGCTTGGTAGACCAGCTAATTGAGCCTCTATTTGACCCCTTTGACCTGTCAGATATTGATCTGGGAACATCGCAGGCCGGCAAACAGGATCAGGCCGACCTTGAAAATCTATTTGCCGATTTTGACGGTAGTTTTGGCCCAGACCATCCCTATGCCAAGGTCTTATCCCGCAAGGCTCCCATTGCCCTGAAAACCGCCATGAAGCTCATGGATGACGGGGCCGCACTTTCCCTTGAAGAAGGCCTGAAGCTGGAGCTTGCCGGATTGAACGAAATATTCGCCACCGCAGATGCCGAACAGGGCCTGAACAGTGTGGTTAAAGGCTTTAAACCAGAATTTAAAGGAGCGTAACAATGAGCGTATCAGCACAAGGCTATAATTCCCGTGAAAGCGGCATCGGCGTCCTGTTCGACGATATTTATATCATCGACGGCAAACGCACCCCCTTTGGTAAATTCACCGGCAGCCTGTCCACCGTGTCCCCCACGGATCTTGGTATTCTGGCCTCAAAATCGGCCCTGGAGGTCAGCGGTATTGAAGGCAGCGAGGTGGACCA
>DRKK01000159.1 GCA_011051815.1 Sphingomonadales bacterium
CCAACCCCGAGCCGCTTGCCCGCCTTGCGATCCGGATAATATTTATTCTCAACCGCATCAACCACATCATCCAGATAAAGCGACATGAACACGGTCGCGATGGGCGGAAAGAAAATTCCCATCAAAAAGAAAAATATGATGTTGAAAATCCAGTCCACATCCAGCAGCCACTGAAATGCATCATTGACCCATTGCCAGTCAAACTGGGTCAGGATAATCTGGCTTTTCAGGTGATTGGCCAGAAACCATGTGGCAATGATGGCCACGATGGTGGTCAGAATGCCCCAAATAAAAACCTTTAAGAAAGCCGGGTCCAAAATCTGGGATAATGTGCGGTCCATCGCACTTATTATATTTTTCATATCTTTATCCTTCCCCATACTACCCTTACAAGGAAATATGGTGTTCTTGAGACAAAAGGCAAGAAACTTTTCATCTTTCTGCGTTATCTCTTGCAAGAAGGCGGGGCAGACCTATACTCCTCGCAAAAATTTTAAGGATGAATATGACACATAAATTTGATGTTCTGGGCATTGGTAATGCCATCGTTGATATATTGGTTAATGTGGAGGATGATTTTCTCGCCGCCCATGAAATCCCGCGCGGCAGTATGCAATTGGTGGATGAAGAAACCTCTGACAAACTATATGATCAGCTGGGCACCGCCATTGAATGTTCCGGTGGGTCCGCCGCCAATACCATTGCCGGGCTGGCCTCTCTGGGCAGCAATGCGGCCTATATGGGGAAAATCAAGGATGACCAGCTGGGCCATGTTTTTGCCCATGATATTGCCTCGCTCGGCATCGCCTTCACCACGGAAAAGGACAATAGCGGCGTCTCCACGGCCCGCTGCCTGGTCATGGTCAGCCCCGATGCGGAACGGACCATGTGTACCTACCTCGGGGCCTGTGTTAATCTGACCGTAGATGATATTGACCCGGATATGGTCGCAGCCTCTGCGGTGACCTATATGGAGGGCTATCTGTGGGATCCGGAAAAGGCCAAGGCCGCCTTTCGCAAGGCCATGACGCTGGCCCATAATGCCGGGCGCAAGACATCGCTCACCCTGTCGGACTCCTTTTGCGTTGACCGTCACAAACAGGAATTCCGCCATCTGGCCGAACATGAGATCGACATCCTGTTCGCCAATGAGGAAGAATTGCTCATGCTTTATGACACCCGCGATATTTCGGTGGCCCTGAAAGCGGTCCAGCAACATTGCGAAGTTGCCGCCGTCACCCGCGGCGCCAAGGGATGCACCATCGTCAGTGCCGATGAGATCATTGACATCAATGGCTATCCAGTCAGCGATCTGGTGGATACCACCGGGGCCGGGGATCTGTTTGCCGCCGGCTTCCTGCATGGCTATAGCCGGGGCGAAGACCTCAAAGATTGTGGCCGCATGGGTAATCTGGTTGCCAGCGAGATCATCACCCATATGGGGGCCAGGCCAAATGTGAATTTAAAACAATATCTGGCCAATAATTTATAACTTGACCCGAAAAGCTTTCTCGGCGAAAATCGGCAAAATTTATTTGAGTGAGGATAAGATGTCTTTGATACGTGTATTTATAACTTTTATTTTTGTTTCACTGGCTCTCAGCAACGTTGCCAATGCGGGCACCCAATGCCGTCCCCCGTTGGCCCCGGCCATCCCCGATGGGAAAACCGCACCCAAAGCTGAAATCCTCGCGGCCCTGAAAACCATTAAAAATGATTTCCAACCCGCCATTAAAAACTTCCAGAATTGTATCGCGACAGAGAAAACCGCCGTGGGCGATGTGGCGACGGAACAACAGATCGTTGAGTGGGATCAGCTTTTTGATGCGGCCTATGCCCTTGAAACACAGGTTGCCGATCAGATGAATTTAGCCATCCGGGCCTATAAGGCGCGCGTGGCTAAAAAGGCGGAATAACACGTCTGCTATTTACCCATGTCGTAAAATTGGTCAATACCATACATGATCATATTTACGTTGCCCGCCTCATCACCAAGCGGCAATCCAAGGACATTGTATTTTTGGAAGCCCCGGTTTAACCAATCCAGTTGCGAGGTCACATAATAGGTGGTTTTTTGCCGGACAAGCCATGACAAGCGGTCACGAATAAGCGAATTGGATGACAACTCATCCAAATATTTTCCGGTCGCATCCTGCCCCATAACATTGACCACATCCGTACCAACGAGCCTGAAGCGAAAGCGTTGTGGCTCATACTCCACGTCAATCAGAATAATTTTGGGCAGCAGGTCAACGATCTCTGTGGGACATATATCGGGGCGGGACGGCATCTTGCGATCGCCTTTCTTCCCATTCCAATATTCGTATAAATCCCGCAAAAGAGGGACGGGAATATCATGCGGTTGGTTCACAGCCGTAAGCTGCGATTGAACCGCATAAGTAGAAGTCGACATCTTCTTTTTTCCTTGTCAAAAAAAGAGGGCGACTCCCCGCACCCGCTTTACCAAATTAACCATAAGTTGGCTCTCATATGGTAAGAGAAAGAGTAGAGTCAAGGGAAAATGCAACTAATATTACTTTTTTCTGATTTACAGCCGTATTTATCTGGTCAGCATGGGCCCAAGCCGCTTGCCGCCAAAAATATGGATATGCAGATGGGGGACTTCCTGATGGGCGTCCGCGCCCGCATTGGCCAAAATACGGTAGCCCGCATCCTCTAGCCCCGCCTCCCGCGCCACCTGTCCCACCGCCCGGAAAAACCCGGCGATCAGGTCGGCCGGAGCCGATGCGGTAAAGTCCGCCATACTCACATACGCGCCTTTTGGAATGACAAGAATATGGACCGGGGCCTGGGGATTAATATCATGAAAGGCCAATGCAAAATCATCCTCATAAACCTTATCACAGGGAATTTCCCCCCGCAGAATTTTCGCAAAGATATTTTCTAAATCATAGGTCATATTTGTGGTCCTGTTCCTTAGCATAAAATTAATTTTATCTGACCTCAAGACAGTTTAAACAGAAGATACATATTTCCTGCCCCAATGAGCATTTTATGCATTTGTCCTCATTTTTGTTTTCGGATGTTCTCTATTCTTACGAAGAAAATCCAATGTAGAAAAGGCGCTGTTACGGTGTGTTTTTAAGATCACGATAAAAATTCTCGTGTGTCCCCAAAGCAAGTAGCGTCAATGTAATTGTCTGATCTTCATATTTATAAGCAAGAAGCGTTAACTGTTTTACCATCTTGAATTTGTAAACAGAAATACCGGATAAGTCTCCAACCTTTGGATTGCCGATACTGGGATTTCCGACGACAGCTCTGACAGCCTCATCCAAATCTTTTTTTTGATTTTTATGGAGCTTTTTAACGGCTTTACCAAAAGTCGATGTTTGAACAATATTCACAATTTTTAACCAAATTCATATGGCGTAACTTGTCTATCGGCAAGCTCGGCCTTCGCCAAAAGAATATCTTTGATAAAGTTATATGATAATTCCGGATTTTCTTCGGCAATTTTACCTATATGCGCCCAATATTCAATTTGCTTGGGCGTTGAACGGCTATATATAGCACCATAACGCTTGGCCTGACTTACCATATCATCCGAAAGCTTAATTGTGGTTGCCATGATTGTTTCTCCTTTCCTCATTATAGACTCAAATAACGTAAAAGACAACCTTTTGCGCCAAAAGTTGTAAAAAGACGGGCCGTTACAGCACTGTTCTGACTCAAACACGCAATATATCAGGGGCTTGATGTATAAAATAAATTTACTCTGACCCCAAGGATCTTCAATATGTTCATTTATCTATCTTATCAGATTGGCCGCTGGGATGGCCATTCTTTTTTGGCTTTCTTGCCAGCATTTTTAAGCGAATCCGTCGCACCCCCCAGATAATAGCAACTACAATCACAAGCAATAAACTCTGAAAAAGTCCGAGACCCACGCTGCCTTCCCAAGAAGTATAGGCGTTATATGACAGGGCTACACTGCTTGATAGAGCTGAGACCCCTATTAATGCTATTCCTATTGTTAAAGTTCTTAATATAGTCAAACATGATAACCCAAACGCATAGCCAACAACCAAGGTAAGAGTTATGAAGCTAAAAACCAAACTCAATGACATTCCAGCGGCATACTTAAGGCCGGTTATTTTTGCCGCCGTTATCGCTGTATTACGGTCAATCTTGTTTCCATCAGCACCAACAATATCTCTAAACTCAAGAAATGCAAGATTACGCCCAAACTCATAGAACTGAATGGCGGTTGAATAAATCACAAACATAAATCCGATTGTTAAAATGCCACATACAATCCCAAATATCTTATATTTTCTAGGCATATTCATGTATTCACCTACCGATTTTCCATTCAGAGTTCTCTTTGATCAATGGGGTCAGAGTCATTTATATTCTGGAGACAATATACTTATTTGCAAGCGATGAATAAAGTAATGGGTGGAGAAAATCAATTTTCTTTTCTATCTGGCGTTTTTCTCATCTATCCCCGAAATGCCCTCGCGTCGGGCAAGTTCCTCGAAAATATCATCGGGGCTGATGTCCATATCGGCCCAGAGTACCATCAGGTGAAACAACAGATCAGCGGATTCGGCGACCACCTCCTGCTTGTCGTCCATTACGGCGGCGAGGGCGGTTTCAACGCCTTCTTCGCCCACTTTTTGTGCGATCTTTTTGCGGCCCTTTGCAAACAGCTTTGCCACATAGCTCTTGTCAGTATCACCGCCCTTGCGGGAAGCGATCACCGATTCAAGCCTATCCAGTATTTCTGCCTTATCCATCGTCTATAACCTTACGGGTATCTTGGCCCTGTCCATATATTGTTTTGCTTCGGCAATGGTATATTCGCCGAAATGGAAGATCGAGGCCGCCAGAACCGCGCTGGCATGGCCGTCCCGCACCCCCTCCACCAGATGATCCAGCGTACCAACCCCGCCGCTAGCGATCACGGGAATGGACACAGTATCGGCGATGGCCCGCGTGAGTTCAAGGTTAAATCCGCATCGGGTCCCGTCCCGGTCCATGGAGGTCAGCAAAATCTCACCCGCGCCATATTCCGCCACCTGCCGCGCATAGGCCACCGCATCAATGCCCGTGGCCGTGCGCCCGCCGTGGGTAAAGACCTCATATTTATCAGGCCCAACCGACTTGGCATCAATGGCCACCACAATACATTGGGCGCCAAATTTTTCCGCCAACTCCGCCACCAGTTCGGGCCGCTTTACCGCCGCCGTCATCACCGACACCTTGTCGGCCCCGGCCAGCAGGAGCGCGCGCACATCTTCGGCACTGCGCACCCCGCCGCCAACCGTCAGCGGCATGAAGCACTGCTCCGCCGTTTTGCGCACCACATCAAGCAATATACCCCGGTTATCGCTCGACGCGGTAATATCCAAAAAACACAGCTCATCCGCCCCGGCCTGATCATAAAGAACCGCCTGCTCCACCGGGTCCCCGGCGTCTTTCAGGCCAACGAAATTAACCCCCTTGACCACCCGGCCATCCTTCACATCAAGACAGGGAATGATCCGCGCTTTAAGCATCCTTGCCCCCCAGATAAGCCACCGCTTCGCCAATATCCAGCCGCCCGTCATAGAGGGCGCGGCCCGAAATAGCCCCTTCCAGAAGGACATCCTCTGCCTCCGCCGCCGTCTTTAATTTCTTCAGATCGTTAAGGCACGACAGGCCGCCGGAGGCGATCACCGGAATGGTCAGCGCCCGGGCCAGATCGACGGTGCCGGTCACATTTACCCCGCCCATCATGCCGTCCCGGTCTATGTCCGTATAGATAATGGCCGAAATACCCGCATCCTCAAAAGCACGGCCCAGGTCCACGGCACTCATATCGGAGGTTTCGGCCCAGCCCTCAACCGCCACCATGCCTGCGCGCGCGTCAATGCCCACCGCCACATGGCCGGGAAATTCCCGGGCCGCCTGTTTGACAATTTCCGGGTTGCGCAGGGCCACGGTGCCCAGAATAACCCGTTCGATCCCCTTGGTCAGCCAGCTTTCAATGGTCTTCAAATCCCGGATGCCGCCGCCGAGCTGCACCGGAACATCAACCGCCGACAGAATATCATCCACCGCACCAGCGTTCACCGGCTGTCCGGCAAAGGCCCCGTTCAGGTCCACCAGATGCAGCCACGCGCAGCCCGCCTCGGCAAATTGCCGGGCCTGATCTGCCGGGCTGTCGTTAAAGACCGTGGCCTGATCCATTTCGCCCTTCAGCAAACGCACGCACGCGCCGTCCTTCAAATCTATGGCCGGAAATAATATCATTCAGTCAAGGTCCTTGGCATAGTAATAGCCCGATAAGAATTGATTATCCACAAAGGCAAAGCGTTTCTTGGTGCCCCATTTTTCCATGCCTATCCATTCGCATATGGCAATGGCCGCATGCTGATCGGACCGCACGGAAATCTCCAGGGACCGGCAGCCATTGATGATGGCATAATCCTGTACCCGGCTGATCATTTCCTTGGCCAAGCCGTAATTGCGCGCCCAGGGGGCCAGAAAGAAATTAACCACCTCGCCCCGAAAGGCCCCGACCTCGTTACTGGCGGGGGGGCGCACCAATTGACAGGAACCGGCAATCTGACCGTCCAGCTTGGGCAGGAACAATGTCCGCTCCCGCATCAGGACCACACCTTTCCAGTAATTCTCCAACGCCTTTTCCTCCGGTGCCTTAAGCCAGCTAAAGCTTTCACCCACGGAAATCGCTTCCCGGGTGACCTCGCACAGCTGCATCAGCTCCACATTGCCCAGACTTTCCACAAGTTCCACCTCAAGGCGGGGGTTCTGTTTTTTCACGGTTTCTTCTGACATTTACATTCTTTCTATGGTCGCCACGCGAGGAAATTTCCGATCAGCCGCAGGCCCACCTGCTGACTTTTTTCCGGGTGAAACTGGGTGCCGACAATATTATCGCGACCAATCATGGCGGAAATAGAGCCGCCATATTCTGTCCGCATCATTACCTGTCCCGGCTCATCACAATCAAACTGATAGCCATGAACAAAATATACATGATCCCCGTCCCGGATACCGTCAAGGACCGGATGGTCTTTGTGCGCCGGGGCAATCTCTATCTGGTTCCAGCCCATATGAGGGACTTTCAAATCCATATCTTCCGGCATAGTCAAAGGCTCCACGGCCCCCTTGATCCAGTCAAGACCCCGGCAGATACCATGTTCATGGCCCTCTGTGGCCATAAGCTGCATCCCGACGCAAATGCCCAAAAAGGGTGTGCCCTGGTGCAACACTTTTTGCTCAAGACAGTCAATCATACCGTCCAAGGCGCTCAGACCCGCCATGCAGTCCGCGAAGGCCCCCACACCGGGCAGAATGATATGGTCCGCCTTCCGGGTCGCCTCCGGACAGGAGGTCACCACCACATCCCGCGTAATCCCCCGGTCCCGCAGGCATCTTTCCACCGCTTTTTCAGCAGACCTCAGGTTACCGGA